>DATMPR010000185.1:0-14262 GCA_035567575.1 Bacteroidia bacterium | reverse complement strand
TCGGTTCTTAGGTTTAAACTCCAAAGTCTGTGCATCTTTCCAAACCGCTTCACCTTCCAAAGAAGGTTCAAACGAAAAATACTCCTCCTTTAAAGGCGTGTTCAACTGAGTTGTGTTCGCAAACTCACTCGCGAATTTTATTTTTATGGTTGAGCCTGTTGATACGTATCCCGTGGTAAACGCACTGATGTAACTCGCGAACTCGGGATTAATTTTATTCCCGTGTCCCGGATTGGAATTGCTCCCCGTAAGAGATGAAAAAACATGGCGGTTGTTATATAACAATACGCCGCCGGCAGTGATAGCCATTCCTATCACCATCCATTTAATTTTGTTGAACCACATAATTTTGGAATTTGAGATTAAAAATACTCCTTTTACTACTCGTATTATTTTTTGATGCATTGGGAGTTGTTAGAAATTGTTAACGGATGAAAGGTTGAAAGATTCTAAGATTTAAAGTTGTTTGGGCGTGCCCTCCGGGCCGGGCTCTCGCCACTCGCTTTTTAATTTTTAAGAAAAACAAAAATTAAAAGAGCTCAAACTCCCGATAGCTATCGGGAGGCTCCATCCCTCACGCGGTTTTGTGTTTGCTTATTCATTGTTAGGTTTTTAATTAGAGATGAAGGTTTTAAAAAATTCCATACGGATATCAACAAAATAATTATGAACTGTATAGATTTTTAAAAATGCTACGAATTGTAGCAACACATTGCTTTAATCTAACCTACCTTTACCCCATGAACGAAAACTTAGACGCTAACGAAGAGAACCTTTCTCAAACCGATAAGGAACTTGAAAAAGCCTTGCGCCCAATAGAGTTTAGCGACTTTAGCGGACAAGAAAGCGTTGTAGATAACCTTAAAGTTTTTGTTCAGGCCGCCAAACAGCGTGAGGAATCTCTCGATCATGTTCTCCTTCATGGCCCTCCGGGTTTAGGTAAAACTACCCTTGCCCATATTATTGCAAACGATTTGGGTGTTAATCTTAAAGTAACTTCCGGTCCGGTTTTAGATAAGCCGGGCGATCTGGCCGGACTCCTTACAAATCTTGGTCCGAACGATGTTTTATTTATTGATGAGATCCATAGGTTGAGTCCGATCGTGGAAGAGTATTTATACTCCGCCATGGAAGATTTTAAAATTGATATTATGATCGATACCGGACCGAATGCCCGTTCGGTTCAAATAAAATTAAACCCATTTACTTTGGTTGGTGCAACTACCCGCAGCGGATTATTAACTTCCCCGCTCCGCGCAAGGTTCGGCATTAACTCACGTCTTAATTATTACGACAGCAAAGTGCTGACCGGAATTGTTGAGCGCAGTTCAGAAATTCTAAACGTTGAAGTAAGCCAAGAAGCGGCTTACGAAATAGCAAGACGAAGTCGCGGTACACCCAGGATAGCAAACGCATTGCTAAGAAGGGTCCGCGACTTCGCACAAATTAAAGGTACCGGCAAGATCGATATGGAAATAGCAACTTATTCGTTGAAAGCTTTGAATGTGGATAAGAATGGATTGGATGAAATGGATCACCGTATCTTAATTGCGATTATCGAGAAATTTAAAGGTGGTCCGGTTGGTATTACAACTATAAGCACAGCCGTTGGCGAAGAAGCGGGAACAATTGAAGAAGTTTACGAACCCTTTTTAGTTCAGGAAGGTTATTTAACCCGTACACCAAGAGGAAGAGAAGTAACGGAATTAGCTTACAAACATTTGGGCAAATCCATTTGGAAAAAAGGCGGGGAACTTTTTGATTGACCATTACCCGACCCTTCGACTGCGCTCAGGGTCCTGTTAAAGTAAAAACATTTTTAAAAAAATATGAATCATAGTTTATCAGTTTCGCAATCGGTTATTATTAATGCTGATGTAAAAAAAGTTTGGGATGCTTTAACCAATCCCGCAAAAATTAAAATCTATTTGTACGGTACAGATACCGTCACCGATTGGAAACCGGGCAGTCCGATAATTTTTCAAGGCGAGTATGAAGGTCATAAGTACAAAGATCAGGGAATGATCTTAGAAAATAAACCTTTGGAATTAATAAGCTACAGTTATTGGAGCGGTTTTACAGGCCTGGAAGACAAACCCGAGAACCATTCAAAAATAACTTATCATATAAAAGCAATTGATGCCAACACCACCCAATTCACCTGGACTCAAAAAGGCTACGCCACCAAAGAAGGCTACGAACACAGCAAATCCGGCATGACTGATTTTTTGAAATCGGTTAAAGAAGTGGCGGAGAGGTAACCTCACAACCTCACCCGGTTCGCTATGCGAACCATCCTCTCTTGCAGGAGAGGGGAATGTTGTGTTACTTGTAAGCATTCCTCCCTATCTTCGTCTAATAGAATATGCGGACTATTTACGCCTTATTATTTATATTAATTTTCTTTGGTTTAAAGTCCCAATCCGATTCTATTCAAAAACCATTGGATAAAACAAACAGTTACTTATCCATCAATTACGATAACGATTTTTTTAGTGCTACGGACAGGTATTATACACAAGGTATTTATTTAGAATACATCGCGCCCTTTTGGAGAAAATCTCCTGTTTCAAGAATTTTAATCCCATTAAATAAAAGATCACAAAATTATTATGGCTTAGCCGGACGGCAAGATTGTTTTACACCGGGAAGTATAAGATACGATACTTTAAATTATTTAGACAGACCTTATGCTGCTACAATGTATCTCTCGCAATTTTTAATCTCAATTGATAATATAAAAAAACGCAGACTCACAACCAAAATAGATCTGGGAGTTATTGGCCGTTGTGCAGTTTGTGAAGAAGAACAAAAAGGAATTCACCGTGCTTTAGTAAATATTCAACCTTTAGGCTGGCAATATCAAATAGCGACAGATTATATGGTGAATTATTCTTTTGCATTGGAACAAGGATTAGTCTCAACAAAATATTTTGAATTAAATGCATTAGGCGATCTGCGCGCCGGAACAATTTACGATGATGCAAGTTTAGGATTGATGATCCGCACCGGTTTTATGGCAGGGTATTTTAAACAACTCACCACTATAAAAAATGCCGCCAAAAATAAATTTCAGCTTTATGCGTTTGCAAAAGGTAAAACCAAATTTGTTGGTTATAACGCTACCATGGAAGGCGGTTTATTTAGCAAAAGTATTCATACACTCCCCCCTTCTTCAATAACTCCTTATGTATTGCAGGGAACCTGGGGAGTTGTTTTGGCTTATAAACGTTTTAGCGTTGAATACACTAAAGTTTACATTAGTCCCGAATTTCTCAATGGCCGTTATCACGGCTGGGGGCATTGTAACATTACTATTTGTTTTTAAGGGTAAAATCATGTAACTTTAGTTATAAGGCCTACGTAAAATAAATCTATTAACCCTTAAAACTCTTCGCATGAAAACAAAAACTACATATTCGATATTAATTACAGTTTGTGCTGTAGTGGGATTTTTTCTTTTTAATTCATTTAAAACTGAACCAGATACGATAGCCGGAAGGTATCTAACTTTAAAAGTCGTTGAACAACCGGGACTAGCTGCCAACTCTTTTATGATTGTTGTAGATGAGAACGGCAAAACGGAAGAAATTCTATTTGACAAATTTAAAGTCGACAACATTACTCCCAATACGATAAAAGTAAATACCATGGTAAACGACATTGCTAAAAAAGGTTATGATCTGTTTGGAATGAGCAGTAATTCTATTGGCGGATTGTTAATCGATACTTATACTTTTACGAAGAAGTAAAAAATGAGAATAATTAAAGTTATTTCGATCACCCTAGTCTTTTCTTTAGTGTTTTACTCTTGTAAAAAAACTAAATTAGAGGGCAACTATTCCGGATTGGCCGGGACATGGAAATGGTTTTCCGGTTGGTCTGATAATGCGAACAGCAACTTTAAACTTGACCTCAAAGAAAAAGGCAAATACAAACTTTTTAATGGAAATGAAAAGATTGATTTCGGAAGATTACTTGAGAAAAACGGAAAACTAATATTTGTAAGTGATAAATTATTTAAAAAAGGTTATTTTTCTAGCGGAGAGCACCAAATTACTTATCATAACATAGATACATTAGTCATAGGAAATGATCATATATGGGACTTTCCTTCCTCAGGTTATATAAAGGAATAAAATTCTAAAAATAAAGGGTGACATAAATGCCACCCTTTAACAAATAATCAAACCCTAAGAGATTACTTGTTCCTAAACACAAACTTATTATCAAACATATCTAACACAATTTCTTTTTCTTTATCTATAGTCCCTGATAAAATTTGTTTTGAAAGTTCATTCAACACTTGTTTTTGCATTACCCGCTTAACAGGACGGGCACCAAACTGCGGATCGTAACTCAATTGTGCTAACCAATCAATTGCCTCAGGTGTTGCACTTATTTGAATGTGTTGTTCCGCCAACAATTTGGCGATCTGATTGAATTGGATCTCAACGATCTTATTAATATTTTCCCTATTCAAAGGTTCAAACATGATCACTTCATCAATACGGTTTAAAAATTCCGGACGAATGGATTTTCGCAGCAATTCAAAGACTTCACTCTTTGTTTTTGCCATTATTTCATCTTTATTTTTTTCCGTCATCGCATCAAAATTCTCCTGGATCAAATGAGAGCCGATGTTGGAAGTCATGATAATGATCGTGTTTTTAAAATTCACGGTTCTTCCTTTGTTATCAGTTAAACGTCCATCATCCAACACCTGCAACAAAATATTGAATACATCAGGATGCGCTTTTTCAATTTCATCTAACAACACCACTGAATACGGTCTGCGCCTTACGGCTTCTGTCAATTGTCCACCTTCATCGTAACCAACGTATCCAGGAGGTGCGCCAACTAATCTGCTCACAGCGTGGCGTTCCTGATATTCGCTCATATCAATTCGTGTCATCGAATTTTCATTATTGAATAAAAATTCTGCTAATGCTTTTGCTAATTCAGTTTTACCAACACCGGTTGTTCCTAGAAATATAAATGAACCTATTGGTCGTTTTGCATCTTGTAATCCTGCCCTGCTTCTGCGAACAGCATCCGCAATACTTTCAATCGCTTCATGCTGACCAACTACGCGCTTGTGTAATTCATCTTCAAGATTCAATAATTTTTCTTTTTCGCTTTGTAACATGCGTGAAACGGGAATTCCTGTCCATGCGCTAATTACTCCTGCAATATCTTCACTGTCTACTTCCTCTTTCACTAATTGCGAACCACTTGCTTTTGCTTCCGATAATTTTGCTTCCATCGCGGCAAGGGTAGCTTCTGCATCTTTTATTTTTCCGTAACGGATCTCTGCAACTTTTCCATAATCGCCTGCTTTCTCAAAATTATTAGCTTGAATTTTCAGGTCTTCAATTTGTAATTTTATTTTTTGAACGCCTTCGATCGCTTCTTTCTCACCTTGCCATTTTGCACGGAGTGAATTGCGTTTATCTTGCAGGTCAGCAATTTCTTTATTAAGAACAGAAACTTTTTTATCTTCATTCTCACGCTTCATGGCTTCACGTTCAATTTCGTGCGACATAATATCACGCTCAATTTTATCTAATTCAATTGGCATTGAATTTATTTGCATCCGTAATTTAGACGCAGCCTCATCCATTAAGTCGATCGCTTTATCCGGTAAAAAACGGTCGCTGATATAACGCTGCGATAATTCTACTGCGGCAATGATTGCTTCATCTTTAATACGCACTTTGTGATGGGTTTCGTATTTATCTTTAATCCCGCGCAAAATTGAAATAGCATCTTCAGCACTTGGTTCATCTACCATTACTTTTTGGAAACGGCGCTCCAAAGCTTTATCCTTTTCAAAATATTTTTGGAATTCACTTAATGTTGTTGCACCAATAGCACGTAATTCTCCTCTTGCTAAAGCAGGTTTTAAAATATTTGCTGCATCCATTGCACCTTCTCCGCCACCACCCGCACCGACTAATGTATGGATCTCATCAATAAATAAAACAATATCTCCATTACTTCCCGTAACTTCTTTAATTACTGCTTTCAATCTTTCTTCAAATTCGCCTTTATACTTTGCGCCGGCAATCAATGCGCCCATGTCTAACGAAAATATTTGTTTTGATTTCAAATTTTCAGGAACATCGCCGCTAATTATTCTGTGCGCTAAACCTTCAGCGATCGCAGTTTTACCAACACCGGGCTCTCCAACTAAAATCGGATTGTTTTTTGTACGTCGCGATAAAATTTGCAATACTCTTCGTATTTCTTCATCTCTTCCGATCACCGGATCTAATTTTCCGCTTTGTGCTTGCGCGTTTAAATTGATCGCGTATTTATTTAAAGCGTTATAAGTTTCTTCCTGCGATTGCGAAGTTACACTCGCGCCTTTCCTTAATTCTTTGATTGCAGCTTTCAGATCTTTTTCCGTAAAGCCCATGTCCTTCATCATTCCCGCAACACTATCCCCGCTTGCTAAAATTCCCAATAACAAATGTTCAATGGAAACAAATTCATCTTTAAATTCTTTTAAAAATGAAGTCGCTTTAGCTATTGTTTGATTGGCTGAAGTTGATAAAAAGGGCTGACCACCTTCTACCTTCGGATAAGATTTTAAAATGCTATCTAAAGTTTTTTCGAAAACATCAGCGTTAATGCCTAATTTTTTTAAGATGAACGGCGCCACATTTTCATCTACATCTAATATAGATTTTAAAATATGACCATTCTCTATTGCCTGATTTCCATTCATAGTTGCCAACGTGATAGCGGCCTGAATGGCTTCCTGTGATTTTATTGTAAAATTATTTAAATTCATAATCGTGATTTAGTTATTGTAATATACAGCATCAAATAATAGTCCAGCCCCAAATTTCTGCTAAAAGGGCATTAAAATAGCTGAGAAAAGTTAAATAAAACGATGAGAAAGGTCATTTTGGCTTTGTAAAAGCGGGAAATAGGACGAAATGTCAATAGGGAATTCGGCTGCGCTCAGTCACTTGAAAATCGTTTTGAATACGCGGTGGTGAGCGCAGCCGAAGCCGCCATTCAAAAAACTAATTCCTCAAAATCTTAAACTCTATTCTCCGGTTCGGCTGGTGTTCATCATCGGTGCAAAACACGCCATTTTTACAGCGGTTGGTAATTCTTGTTTCACCGTAACCTTTTGCAATTACACGGGCGGGATCAACACCTTTACCGATCATAAAATCAACTGCAGCTTTTGCGCGCTGTTCACTTAATAGTTGATTGGAGGCATCATCGCCGTTACTATCGGTATGCGCGCTTAATTCTATTTTAATTGTTGCAGTTAAACTTAAAACCAAAGCAATTTTTTCGAGGGTGCGCCGCGCATCAGGCAATAAATTATATTTACCGCTTTCAAATAAAATATCTTCAATGATAATTGTATTTGCTTTTCTGATCGTTTTAGTATCCGTACTCAATAAGGCTAACCAGGGATCATCTGCATAAATTTCTGTTAGTTTTGATTTCTCCGCATCGAGCGGATTATATTTAAAACGCTTTCCTTTAAAATTGGAAACGATCTTCACTACTTCGTCTTCCGAGTTATAAACTAAAATATTGCTGATCGCTTCGAGCAAGCTTTCTTTATCATCCAAACCGGTAATTGTATAATCCTTACTAAACGGAATATATTTAAAAATAAATCTGCCGAAACCATCTGTGGTAGTTGTATCAATGGTTTCAAATTTATCATTCAATAATAATATTTTCAGATCGCCCAGAGGGTTATTCATATTGTCGCCATACAATTTACCGCTTACATCCATTCTCAGCTGACTCTCATCAATCAACAGATCGTTGAATACCGAATTATTATCCGCAGAGAAACGACGGACAAAACGACTCGTAATCGCACTATCAACAGGTGCAATGTAATGATCGGCGTTGGTATACAAATTAACTTTCATTCCCGTTTCCACATCTATTTTCTCAACACCAATTAAATAGGTTTGTCCGGGTTTCAGATCTGTAAACACAAATGAACCAAAAGGATTTGTTTTACCTCTTCTTATCACAGTATTCTTATCATTTAATAACAATACAGTGCGTTTTGCATAAAAAGAAATTTTCTTATCGTTTTCCTGAATTAATTTTGCTGAGATCTTATACGAGAAACGCGGATCAATTAATTTTTCAATTACTTTATTGGTTGCTGAACTCTGACACTCTGCTTTATTATTCGTTACATTATTCGTGCAAATAACTTCTCCCTTACTATTGGTCAGCTCAACTGAAACTGTCTGATTGGTAAATTCCTTTTTAAAATCGATCTCGATCTTTCTTGCATCGTTTAAATTCACACCCGTAAAAATAAAATTACCGTATTTGTTGGTGGAAGTTGTTTTTACTACCGCACCATTACCATTGATCAGGTTTACTTTTTTATTCCTTACCGGCAGTTTTTCTTTATTGTTGTAGGAGAATTTCCCTGCAAGGTTATTCCATTTAATTGTTTTAGGATCGGCTGCTACTGCTGCTTTTACGTTTTCGTTCCTCAAATATACTTTAGCGATAAATTGTTTCATGTAAATGGTATCATCCACCATTTTGTTTTTTCCATCAAAGATTACTTTATGAAAAGGATTTTTAAACTGTGCCGTATCAAATGTTGCGGCATCTTTCGGGAAAAACGGTATATCAAAAGCATAGGTCATATTAATTTTCTGCGCTTTTTCCGGAAGATTATTCATAATAACATCCATGTACATCCTCTGCGACTTCGCATTTATAAAATAAATTGAATAATTTTTTCCGAAAGGCAGATCTAATTTAAATGTTGATTGATTTCCTGTATTAAAAGTCTTAATTTGTTTGCCCGATTCCATTACAGTAATTGTAGTATTTAAAAGCGGCTGACCATCAAGCGTATTATTACCATCAAAAGTTAGTGACTGGGAATTTAAAATAAATGGCGCTAGAAAAAACAGGTTAATTATTCTGCAAACTTTAAACATCGTATTTGAATTATAAAATTATTTCTTTGTATTTAAAAGTAACACCTTTTTTCAATGTGTCATCAATGTGATTTACGATGGCTTCGTAGGTTTTTGCGGTATAAGAATTCACAAAAAACTCAATGACCGGTATCTTTTTTACTTTTTTCAATCCTGCCCTATAACTATCACTTACATCCATTAAATAACTTTTGGTAATATTTTTTTCGTAAGAGCGGCCGCGGCGTTTAATATTCTGTAATAGATTTTTATGATGCGTATTAATAAAAATAATTAATTTCGGAGCTGTAGCTACTTCTTCAATAATTTTAAAATGCGTTTTATAAAGTGCAAATTCTTCTTTACTTAAATTTGATTTTGCAAACCACAAACATTTAAGCAGACTAAAATCAGCTACCGTAATTTTTTTGTGCTTCTTTTCAAAATGTTTGTGTAATTGGGCGTGGCGCGATAATAAAAAACTATACTCGAGCGGAAAAGCCATTTGCTTTTTATTTTTATAGAACAAAGGCAGCAAAGGATTATCTTCAAACTGCTCCCCTAAAAAAACAGCGCCTTTACGTTTAGCTAAAGCCATCGCGACCGTAGTTTTACCGGCTCCTATATTTCCTTCAATGCAAATGTACATCTTGTTCAATTTTTTTAGCTGAAAGTGTATCAGTACAAATTTGCAGTAATTGGTTTATGGTTTTTTTAAAAACAGGATGCATAATATCAGATGCAATTTCATTCAACGGTTTTAAAACGAATTGACGCAAATGTATTCTCGGGTGAGGAATTTCAATTAGTTCAGTTTTTATTATTTCATTATTAAATAACAGCACATCAATATCAATAGTGCGCGATTGATTTTTATTTTCGGTACGCACACGGCCTAATTCTTTTTCAACATCCAAGAAAACCTCCATTAATACAGGCGCGGTAAGACCGGTGGTTATTTTTAAGCATTGATTATAGTAATCAGGACTATTACTTACGCCCCAAGCTTTGGTCTCGTAAATGCTGCTTTGGATCATAATATTTATCCCTTTATCAATAATTAACACCTTTGCCCGGCTTAAATTCGCCAATCGGTCGCCCATATTTCCGCCCAAACACAAAAAAGCTACGTTCATACAGTTTATCCTTTTTCTGGAGTTAATAAAGGTAACTTAGTTCTTATAAAACACAAAACTATGAAACAATTTTTTGGAGCATTTTTCGGGTCAATTGTAGGACTTTTAATTACAGGTGTCCTTATGGCCGTAATAATAGGGGCTTTTATAGCCGCAGGTTTAAAAGGTGCGTTTGATGGCGAAGGTCAAAAAACATTCACTGTTAAAGAAAACAGCGTTTTACACCTCAAAATTGAGGGACCAATATCAGAGCGCGGTATGGAAAACCCTTTTGAAGAGCTTGATCTGGGTTCTTTTATGCCTCCAACTGTTTTAGGTGTACGTGGTATTGTAAAATCAATTGAGCATGCTAAAACAGATGACAAAATAAAAGGCATTTATTTAGATATCCGTTATATTGAAGCAGGTTTTGGAACCATTGAAGAAATCCGTAACGCTTTAATAGATTTTAAAAAATCGAAGAAATTCATTTATTCGTATTCGGAAGGGTATTCACAAAAATCATATTACTTAGCATCAACTGCAACTAAATTGTATTTGAATCCGCAAGGCGGCATGGAATTAAAAGGATTAAGCGCGCAAATAATGTTCATGAAAAACATGCTCGATAAATTAGGGATTGAAATGCAGATTTTCCGTCATGGTAAGTTTAAAAGCGCCATTGAACCTTTTATGTTAGATAAAATGAGCGAAGCAAACCGTTTGCAAACTGAAACTTTTATGGGAAGCATTTGGAATTCGATGTTAGATGGGATCTCGAAAGAGCGCGGCATTAGTGTAGATAAATTAAATGAACTTGCTAATAATTTAAGTATCGATTCTCCTGAATCAGCATTAAATGCAAAATTAGTGGATGGCATTTTGTATGAAGATGAAGTGATGTCGTTATTAAAGAAAGATCTGAAATTAGCTGAGAAAGATAAAATTGCTTTCGCGGAGATCGGTAAATATCAAAAGAATATAAAAGGATCACGCAAAGAGAAAAAAATGCACAGCAAGGAACCGAAGATCGCATTGATCTATGCAGTTGGCGGAATTTCCAGCGGCGAAGGCGATGAAGAAAATATTGGCAGCGACCGCATAGCAAAAGCGATCAGAGATGCGCGTTTAGATACAACTGTAAAAGCAATTGTGCTGCGCGTTAACTCACCGGGCGGAAGTGCATTGGCAAGTGATGTGATCTGGAGAGAAATGACATTAGCTAAAAAAGCAAAACCAACTGTTGTAAGCATGGGCGATGTTGCAGCCAGCGGCGGTTATTATATTAGCTGTGCTGCAGATAGAATTTTTGCGCAGCCAAATACAATTACAGGCTCTATTGGTGTATTTGGAATTTTACCGAACGTGCAAAAAGCGTTTGCAGATAAATTAGGAATTAATATTGATACGGTGAATACAAACAAACACAGCGATGTTGGTACGCCATTCCGCGCAGTTAATAAAGATGAATTTTCTTACATACAAAACGGTGTAGAAAAAGTTTACGAAACATTTATCGGCCGCGTTGCTGAAGGACGTAAAACAACAACTGCTTTAGTTGATAGTATTGGTCAGGGCCGTGTGTGGAGCGGTACTGACGCATTAAAAATTAATTTAGTGGATGAATTAGGCGGCACGAATGATGCAATTGCTTACGCAGCTAAAATGGCGAAGGTAACAGATTATAAAATTGAAGAATTACCAAAACGCAAAGATCCATTCAGCATGTTATTAGGAAATAAAGAAGACGAAATGGAAACGCGCTTAATTAAAAAGAATTTAGGTGCGCAGTATATGTTTTTAAATCATGTGAAAAGCATTATTAATTTAAAAGGCATACAGGCACGTTTGCCGTACGAAATTACGATTAACTAAAGGAGGAGTGGTTTCCGACTCACGCGGGCATACACAAGCAGCTCAGCTACCAGTTCCGTACGTCGTCATGCTGACGAAAGTCGGCATCTCAAAAGCCGCCAATAAATTGGTGGCTTTTGTGTATATTTAATGAGTAAAAGCGCTTTAAATTTTTGTTGCGGCACCAAATTGATGATCATTTCTAATTTAAAACAAACTAAATGACAAAATTATTTACATTCCTTTTATTTCTTCCCATCGTTGTTTGCGGACAAACTGCAAATAACGATTGGAAAACCCTCGATAAACCAAATTACTCTATTCAATATCCTGCGACATGGGAATTAAATCAAAGCGGACAAATGGGAACAAGTTTTATTCTTTTTTCTGTTTTAGAATCAGCGCAGGATAAGTTTAGAGAAAATATTACTCTTTTAATTCAAGATCTTACAGGAAAAAATATCGACTTAAATAAATTTACCGAAATTTCTGAAAGTCAAATTAAAACATTAGCAACCAATGCACATTTAATTGAAAGCAAAAGAATAAAAAAAGATACCGAATATCACAAAATTATTTACACTGCCGATCAAGGAATATTTCATTTAGAATTCGAGCAATATTATTGGGTAATTAACGACAAGGCCTACATTCTTACTTTCACAAGCGAGCACACTAAATTTGAAAATTTCAAGGTAACAGGTGAAAAAATTTTAAACTCTTTTAAATTGAAAAAATAAGCATAGTTACTGTAGAGTTGTAATTAGTGGGCTTAAAATTTGAAATGAAAAATTGACTAATAAACAGAAAACAAGATATAAATGAAAACAACAAACAAAATTAAGTGGTTATCAGAACCTGAGAAACACGATTATCCTGCTGCATTTTCTTATTTAAGTTTGATATTTGATAAAACAAAAACAAAACAATTTGTGAATCAATTAAACAAAGCGCCTGTAATACAGTATAAAGCCAAAGACATATTTCGAGCAAGCTCATTATCACTCCTTGGCATTAGTAACAGTCACGTAAAAAAAGATATCAAGAAGATCCAAAACAAAATTAGACTATCACCATTACTTCTTGTCAGAAACTCAAATAACGGAAAAGTTATTATTGCGGATGGCTACCACAGATTATGCGCTGTATATGCATTAGACGAAGACGCATTAATACCTTGTAAAATAGTTTAACGAATTACTGGTAATTATTTAACAGCAGTTCGCTTGGACGAATATTATCCGCAAGCAAAATTAAAATGAAAAAACTCTTCCTCAAAATATTTAAAATACTTTTAATCATGTACATCATCCTTTGCACGCTCATATATTTTTTACAGGAAAAAATGATCTTCCATCCTGAAAAGCTAGCAAAAGATTTTAAATACGATTTTAAACAGGAGTTCAAAGAATGGAACATAAAAACCAAAGATGACGAATTACTGAACGGTATTTTATTTAAAGCCGACAGCGCAAAGGGAGTGATTTTTTATTTACACGGAAATGCAGGCTCATTAGCAAACTGGGGTAACATCGCTAATATTTATACAGACAGACATTACGATTGTTACATGATAGATTATCCCGGTTATGGAAAAAGCAGCGGTAAAATAAAAAGTCAGAAGCAATTGTTTGATGCACTTCAAACTGCTTACGATAGCTTAAAATTACATTACAACGAAAGTAATATTATTGTTTTAGGTTATTCCGTTGGAACCGGTCCGGCAGCAAAGATCGCTTCCACAAACAATCCAAAATTATTGATACTGCAAGCTCCGTATTATAGTTTAACCGACATGATGAAAAAGAATTATCCTTTCTTTCCAACTTTCTTATTAAAATACAAATTAGAAACCTGTGAATTTGTAAAAGCATGCAGATCCCCCATTATCATCTTTCATGGCGACAAAGATGAAGTGATTGATTATAATTCGTCAGTGAGATTAAAAGAATTAATGAAACCCGGCGATAAATTAATTACATTACCCGGACAAACACATAATGGCATGGGGAAGAATCCTGAGTATTTAGTTGAACTGGAAAAGATATTGAGGCAATGAAGGAAGTCTATCTTTGATTAACCTCACCCGTCCGCATAAAGCGGACACCCTCTCCTAAAAGGAGGAATTATATACATTATAACTATTTGATTATAATATATTTATATTAATATATACATCAGTACATACGATATTACATACAATAATGAAATCTAAGACAGTTAGCTGTTTATTATTTTTTCGTATTTATCGAAAGCAGTATCGAACTTGTTGAATGTATGTCGTCAAAGTAATTTGAACTAATCATTAGATAGTGTTTCGAGTTTAATTTAAAATTAAGTTATTTTTTTCT
>DATMPR010000184.1:0-26749 GCA_035567575.1 Bacteroidia bacterium | reverse complement strand
GCAAAAATAATTTATGGGTTGCAACAGGAAAGGGTTTAGAAAAAATTGATCTTACCCAGTACAATAAAAACAGAATTGTAAAAATAAGACATTACGGCGCTGAAGAAGGTTTTCCCGCTTTAGAATGTTTGCGCAACGCTTTGTTTGAAGATAAAGATGGTTTCATTTGGTTTGGAACAAAGAACGGCGCGACAAAATATGATCCTTCCGAAGATAATATCAATACCATAGAACCAAATACACAAATTACAGATGTAAAATTATTTTTCGAAAAGTTTGATTATCTAAAATTTGCAAAGAGTATTGATGTAAAAACCGGCTTACCCGAAAATTTTAAATTGACTTACGATAATAATCATTTAACTTTTGATTTTATTGGTGTTAGTCATACTTCACCTGAAAAAGTCAGATACCAATATCAATTGGTAGGAGTTGATAAAGATTGGTCGCCTATTAGTGATAAAACAGAAGCAACTTATTCAGGTTTGCAGCCCGGACATTATACTTTTAAAGTGAAAGCGTGTAATAACGATGGTGTTTGGAATAAACAGGAAACAATATTTAAATTCGAAATACGATCGCCGTGGTATAAAACAGGTTGGGCTTATCTTTCTTATATCATCATTGGTATTTCAATTTATATTGTCACGGTAAAAGTCCGCACCAAAAAATTAACAGAAGATAAATTGCGTCTCGAAAAAACAGTGAAAGAACGTACCTTTGAAATTGAACAGCAAAAAAATCTGGTAGAACAAAAAAACAAAGAAATTACCGATAGTATTCAATATGCAAAACGAATTCAAAATGCTCTTTTGCCCAACGATAAATATGTTGAGAAGAACCTGGACAGGTTAAAGAATAAAGATAAAAAATCAAAATCATAAATTATTAGTACCTTCGCGCCTGTATGCCAAATGTTATTGCCATAGTAGGAAGACCAAACGTAGGGAAATCGACTCTCTTTAACCGTATTACCGAAACCCGTCAGGCTATTGTTGATGAGGTAGCCGGTGTTACGCGTGATCGTCATTATGGTAAAGCATCTTGGAATGGTGTTGAATTTTCTTTGATCGATACCGGTGGTTATATTCATGGCAGCGAAGATGTTTTTGAAGCGGATATCCGCCGGCAAGTTCAAATTGCAATTGATGAAAGTTCAGTTTTACTTTTAGTTGTTGATGTTACTGAAGGTGTAAATGATTTTGATAAGCAAGTTGCAAACCTTGTGCGTAAAAGCAAAAATAAAAAAGTAATGATCGTTGCCAACAAAGTTGATAATCATGAACGCGCTGCTTATGCTGCAGACTTTTATCAATTAGGTTTAGGTGAAGTGTATACTGTTTCTGCAATGAACGGCAGCGGTACAGGAGATCTGTTAGATGCATTAGTGAAATTATTACCGTCCGATGAAGGCGCACTCAATCAGGAAAAGTTACCGCGCATAGCAATTGTGGGAAGACCAAATGTTGGGAAATCATCTTTAACAAATGCATTGTTAGGAGAAGAAAGATTAATTGTAAATGAAATTGCAGGAACAACACGTGATACTATTGATTCACGCTATACAAAATACGATTATGATTTTTGGCTGATCGATACTGCAGGAATGCGTAAAAAAACAAAAGTACACGAAGACCTTGAATTTTACAGCGTAATGCGTACCATCAACGCCATTGAGCATAGCGATGTGTGTTTGTTAATGATCGATGCAACGGAAGGAATTGAACAACAGGATCTGAATATTTTAAGTCTGATCGAAAAAAATCATAAAGGTTTAGTTATTATCGTAAACAAGTGGGATTTGTATCAGGATAAAAACACCAACAGCACAAAAGAGTACGAAGAAAAAGTACGCGAAAAAATTGCCCCGTTCCGTGATGTGCCTATTTTATTTGTTTCTGTTTTAGAAAAACAGCGTTTAATGAAAGTTGTAGAAACGGCGATGATGGTTTATGCAAACCGCACGCGTCACATCAGCACAAGTAAGTTGAATGATTTCTTTTTACCACTGATTGAAAATTTTGGTCCGCCTGCGATTAAAGGCAAATACGTGAAAGTAAAATACGTGATGCAGTTAAAAGGACAACCAACTTTTATTTTATTTTGCAACCTTCCTCAATACATCAACGAATCTTACCGTCGTTTTTTGGAAAATAAATTACGCGAAGAATTTGAATTTACCGGTGTGCCTATCGTGCTTTCGTTCAGGAAGAAGAATTAATTTTACATAAACAACTCCATCGCAATTTTATCAGCCATTAGTTTTCCCATTTTGGTGAGGGAATAATTGGAATCGCTTTGCTGCAGATCTTTGAGAAGGAATTGTGCGCTGGTTTCTTCGAAGTGCTCTGCAAACGAATTTCCGAATTCAGATTTAATATAATTCAGATCGCAGCCCCATTTAGTGCGGAGTCTGGTTAAAATATATTCGTTGTAACGGTTAAGTTTACTCAATGTTTCTGTTTCAAAAAATCCGGTATTGTGTTTTAACGCATCAATGTAAATTGGATTGTTGGAAATATTCCATTGTCGTGATACACCATTAAAGGAATGCGCCGAAGGGCCAATGCCTAAATATTGCGCGCCTTTCCAGTAATTGGTATTATGTACGGCTTCAAAACCTTTTAAAGCAAAGTTTGAAATTTCGTAATGTTCAAAACCATTGTTGTGTAAAACATCCATCAGTACTATAAATTGTTCAGCGCTTTTTTCTTCATCAACAATTTTTTCTTTTCCTTCTTTAACGGCGTTACCTAAAGCGGTTTTACTTTCAATAGTTAAATTATAAGATGAAATATGCTGCACACCTAAACTTAATGCTTTCTCTAAAGTTTTTTTCCAACTGTCTATGGTTTGGAATTTGGAGCCGTAAATTAAATCGATGCTTATATTTTTAAAATCCAGATCTTGCGCCAGTTTAACGACATCAATGCTTTGCTGCGCGGTATGCAAACGGTTCATCCATTTCAATTCAGCATCATCAAAACTTTGCAGACCAATACTCAAACGGTTTACACCAAATTCTTTTAGTTCCAATAATTTTTCTTTGGTCAGATCATCAGGATTGCACTCAAAAGTAATTTCAGCGTCTTTGTCCCAGGTAAAATTTTTATGTAGCGCTGCAAAAATTTTCTCTAATTCATTTTTATCTAAAACACTTGGTGTGCCGCCGCCAAAATAGATGCTGTTTATTTTTTTCTCTTTCAAAAAATCTTTTTGCAATTCAATTTCTTTGCAAAGCGCATCTACAAGATCAGTTTTTGTTTTTAGTAAAGTAGAAAAATGAAAATCACAATAGGTACAAGCTTTGCGGCAAAAGGGAATATGTAAATAGATACCTTGCATTTAATTTTCTTGTTGCAAACTCTTTAGTTTTCGTGTGTCATCCTGAGCTTGCCGAAGGACTGAGACAAAAAAACCCATCAATCTTTTGGGGATGACGGGTTTTACATATAATTATGATTTAATTAATCCTGGTGGTTGTTACCTGCTTTTTCAGCTTGCTTTGCTTCCAATTTCTTTTTGTGGTCAGCCCATTTAGGTTGTTGCTCAGGAGTTAACATAGCATTAACACCTGAAAAGAATTTTTCGTTGTTTGCTTTAACCTGACTAATCAGCTTTTGTTTTTCGTTAGCATCAGTGGTTGCTTTAGCTTTTTCTTTTAATGGCTGATTGGTTGTAATTTTCTCAAGTAAAAGTTTTTTAAACGTTACTTGTTGTGCAGCGCTTAAATTTAAAACAGAAGTTACTTTTGTAGTTTCTATATCCACTTTTTGTTCAGGTGTCATTTGTGCTTCTGAACCTGCAGGAGTAGTTTTTCTCTCACCTTGAGCTACAGCTGAAAATGTTAATGCGCTTAATACGCTGATGGTTAAAAATAATTTTTTCATTTTATCGGTTATTTTGAGTTTATACTTTGATAGCAATTATTAAGCTAAGTTTAAAAAAAAAAACCGTTTTTGCAATTTTTAAGAGTCTTAATGATTAAACGGCTCGTTTTAGTTATTAAAGTCTAATTTTTACCTATTTAAAGCTAGTTTTTGATGATTCTGTCTTCCGGGAGAATGCCTAAAGCACAAACGGTTAATAATTCACCCCAAGATTATAAAGGACAAATGCCCAAATATCACCTGCTTCATCAATTTGCTTCGACGTAGGTTTGCCTGCGCCATGTCCGGCATTTACATCTATCCGAATTAAAGTGGGATTTGAACCTGTTGCATTTTCCTGTAAAGTTGCGGCAAATTTAAACGAGTGGGCGGGTACAACACGGTCGTCGTGATCGCCCGTTAGTACCATTGTCGCAGGATAATCCCCTTTTTTTATGTTGTGTAAAGGCGAATATTTTATAAGGCATTCAAATTCTTCTTTGTTTTCGCTATTACCATAATCAACACTCCATGCACGGCCGATGGTAAATTTATGAAAGCGTAACATATCTAAAACACCAACGGTAGGTAAAGCTACTTTTGCAATACCGGGTTCCTGTGTCATCACTGCGCCAATTAATAGACCGCCGTTGCTTCGTCCGTGTATTGCTAATTTTTGGTGCGAGGTATATTTATTAGCAACCAAATAATTTGCTGCTGCAATAAAATCGTCAAACACATTTTGTTTTTTGCATTTCGTTCCGCTCTTATGCCAATCTTCTCCATATTCACCGCCCCCGCGAATATTTGCAACACAATAAATACCGCCCGCTTCTAAAAAAAGCGCGTTGCTTGCGCTAAAAGCCGGCGTAATTGAAATATTAAATCCACCGTAAGCATATAAAAAACAAGGATTATCGCCATTTAAAATCATGTCTTTTTTATGAGTGATGAACATAGGGATTTTTGTTCCGTCCTTACTTTCATAAAAAACTTGTTCAGTAGTATATTTATCAGAAGCAAAATCAACTTTTGGTTTAAAAATTAAAAGGCTTGTATCTTTTGGAAAAATATGCAAATAGTTTTTTGCAGGAGAAGTAAATTGAACAACTGAATAGGTAAAAAATTTATCAGGACGATTTGCAGTTAAATTATTTAATTTACAAAAGCCGGGTAACGGAATTTCTTTTTCAAATGTTCCGTCTAATGAAAATAAATACAAATGAGATGAAACATCTTTTAAATAATTTCCTAAAATTTTATTGTTACAAAACGTAACTTCTTCGAGCAGATCTGCTTTTTCTCCCAACACATCTTTCCAATAGGCGCCCTCCGGTTTGTTCATGTCGATCTTCACCAACTTATATTTTGGAGCTAACCAATTGGTGCGCACAAATAAATTAGAACCAATATTATCTACAACACTAAAATCATATTGAAAAGTTTCGCTGATGTGAACGAATTCACTATTGCCCTTTGACAGATCTTTTACAATTATCATTTCGCCGCTTGTGCTTTCGCTGGTGTAAATAATTAAAAAACGTTCATCGTGTGTGGTTTCTGCGCTGAAATTCCAATTGGGATGTTCTTTACTTTCGTAAACTAAAACATCTTTATCCTGCGTTGTTCCAACGGTATGAAAATAAAGTTTGTGATATTCGTTTTTGGCCGTTAATGCGTTCCCGGTTTTTGGTTCATCGTAACGGCAATAATAAAAACCATTTCCTTTCCAGGCCATGCCCGAAAATTTTACCCATTTAATTACATCGGGCATATCCGTTTTTTTTGAAATATCCATAACATGTATTTCAACCCAATCGCTTCCTGCTTTTGAAATACCATAAGCTAAATACTGCGAATTTTTTGAAATGGAAATTGAATTTAAAGCGCTTGTTCCGTCAGTAGAAAGCGTATTAGGATCTAAAAGTATTTCTCCTTTATCACAACACGTATCTTTTTGCGAATACAAAACGCTTTGATTTTGCAAGCCATTATTTTTATACCAAAAAAAGCGGTCACCTCTTTTAAACGGGGGCGTTTCTTTATTGTAATTCCACATATCGGTTAAACGTTTTTTTATTTTATCGCGGAACGGAATTTTTTCTAAATACGAATAGGTAACTTTATTTTGTTCGGTTACCCAGGCTTTTGTTTCTTCACTTTTATCATCTTCTAACCAGCGGTAAGGATCTTCAATTTTTTTACCAAAATACTCATCAACCTGTTTTACTTTTTTGGTAACGGGATAAGTGAAAGTTGTTTGCGCACTTAAACTAATTGTCGCGACGAAAAAAAAGAATACTGATTTTTGCATTTTATTTTTTTAAATTTGTTGAAATCGATGAGTAATAATAACAAATATCTAAATCACCTACAACAAAGCTTAATTAACAATGCTTCAAAGTTAAGCGCCGCTCAAATAAATGCAATTGCTGATTATATGGGCACTCAGCATAAAATTATTGGTGTAGGCACCCAAATGCAAAAGGATCTGGCTAAAACCAATTATGGTTTAGATATTAAAGAAGAAGATCTGTTCAAACTCATGGATTCAGCATTTACAAAAAGTAATGTTTACGAAGTAAAAAGTGCAGCTTTACTATTGGTAGAATTCAATTTAAAAAAAGTTGATAAAAAGCAATTGTATAAGACAATGATCCCATGGGTTGATCATGTAGATAATTGGGGACACTCTGATGGTCTTTCAAAATTGTATACCCGTTTTCTGGAGACGGAAGAATTTCGAGATCCGTTCTTAAAAACCTTAAAAAATTGGAATAGGGATAAGAATCCGTGGGTGCGGAGACAGTCGATGGTGGCCTTGCTTTATTATTCCCGAACTAAAAATCAACACCTGCCGTTCAAAACAATTATTTCCTTGGTTTCAACGCAGTTACAGGCTCAGGAATATTATGTTCAGAAGGGTTTGGGCTGGACTTTACGCGAATCTTATAACGTTTATCCCGTTTTAACGTATAAATTTGTGAACGATAATTTTCATAAAATTTCACCTGTGGCTTTTACCGCTGCGATTGAAAAAATGTCGGACAAAGAAAAAACCATTATAAAACAAAAACGAAAGGCCCATAGAGCTAAAAATAAATAACCCTGTGAAATTAAGATCCCATACAATTTCTCTTTTTATTTTAGTTTGGTTCTTCCATATAAATGGTGTTTCACAAAAATTGTCAGCCAAAGATTATATAGAAAGCTTTAAGGAAGATGCTGTAAAGGAAATGTGTTTGAACCGTATTCCTGCAAGTATTGTATTGGCGCAAGCCATGTTCGAAAGCGCAAATGGTAATAGCGAATTAGCAAAAAACGCTAACAACCATTTCGGAATTAAATGTAAAAAAGAGTGGAACGGCGAATCCTATTCGAAAGATGATGAAACAGAACAAGAATGTTTTCGTAAATATATTTCAGTTCTCGAATCTTATACGGATCATAGTAATTTTCTTAAAACACGTCCGCGTTACGCCTTTTTATTCGACATTCCCGTAACTGATTATAAAGCCTGGTGTTTTGGTTTAAAAGATGCCGGTTATGCTACCGATCCAAAATACGCTAAACGTTTAATTGATATTATAGAGAAATATAAATTATATGAATTAGACAAACATCCGCTGATCGAAAAACCCGAATTTCCGGGAATAGAAATAGCAATGCCAGAATTAGACATAAGGGAAGTTTACCGTTTTAACCGCGGCAAATTCATTATCACAAAACAAGGTGATTCGTTTTTTAAAATTGCTTCCGAATTTAATATTGAACTCGAAAAACTACTCGAATACAATGATATTAATAGGGGCGATAAAATTGAAATAGGCCAAAAACTATTCCTCGAACCTAAGCGAGAAAGAGCTAAAGAACCCTACCATTTGGTTCAAAAAGGCGAAACTCTAAGGTCAATTTCACAAATTCATGGCATAAAACTGACTGTTTTATGCAAAAACAACCATTTAAAACCTGAAAACGAGTTAAAACCAGGCGAAATTTTATACCTAAGAGGTAAAAAGCCTTTTGAAGCCCTGCACCTTACCTCACAGGGGAATAGTTTTAAATAGATTTTTTCCTGGTTTTCCCCTAAAAACCTGCCATTTTTCGGTTATTCTTTTATCTTTGCAATCTTAATTTTTGACAAATGAGCGTATTAGAGAAAATTCGTAGTCGCACCGGTTTATTGGTTGGTTTAGTTGGTTTAGCCCTTGCCATTTTTATTCTTGAAAGTTTATTAGGATCAAGCAGTACTTTGTTTGGTTCAAGTAACACAACCGTTGGTGTAATTGCCGGCTATAAAATTGATTACACACAGTATTCAAATAAAGTTAACGAGCAATTGAATATGGTTATGCAAAATAACCCGAATGGAAGTATTGACGATAACATGCGCGGCCAGATCAATGAGGTGGTATGGAATTCTTTCATTTCCGAAAAAGTTATTCAGCCCGAATATAAAAAAGTTGGTGTATCTGTTTCTGAAGATGAATTATATGACATGATGCTGGTTCATCCGCACAAAATGGTTTTACAACAGTTAACGGATAAAAATACAGGCCGTGTTCACGAAGTTGTTGGAACACCTGAAGGAAATCTTGATCTTATTAAATTAAATCAATGGGTAAACGGAATGAACCCTGAAGCAGAACGCTTTTGGTCGAATCTTGAAACCGGTATTTCTGAATCACGTTTAGCGGAAAAATATGCAACACTTATTAAAAAAGGAATGTATATTACAACCGCGGAAGCTAAACAAGTGAATGCAAATCAAAACCATTTAATGTATGTTGGTTTTGTCATGAAACGTTACACAACACTTTCCGATTCAGCTGTAAAAGTTGGTAACGATGATATCCAAAAATATTATAACGATCACCAATACGAATTTAAGAGCTACGAAACTACCCGTAAAATTGAATATGTAAGTTTTGATGTAGTTCCAAGTGATCAGGATATGGCCGATTTAGAAAAAGACGCTAAACGTGTTGCGGAAGAATTTAAAACTAAAACTATAAAAGAAGATTCGGCATATATTGCACAGGAAAGTGAAGGCGGGCAAGTTACGATCAGCGACCTTAACAAAAAAACAATGATCATCCGTGATTCATCTGTTTACACAGATCCTGCTGGAACTGTTTATGGTCCGTATAACGAAGGTGCTTATTTTAAAATTTACAAATTGGAAAAAATTAAATCGATAGCTGATTCAGCAAAAGTGCGTCATATTTTAATTGGACTAAAAGATCCAAGAACAAATAAAGAACGTCCGCTTGCAGTTGCAAAACGCATTTCAGATAGTTTATTAACTTTAATTAAAGAAAAGAAAGTTAGTTTTGATACGTTAGTTAAAACAGTAAGTGACGACTTAGGTTCAGTGGATAAAGGCGGAGATTACGGATGGTTTGATGAGAACAAAGGATTTGTGCCTGAATTTAAAAATGCCGGATTAGAAGGAACAGTTGGAAATATTTCTAATGTGCAAACACAATTTGGTTTTCATATTATTGAAGTGTTAGATGTTTCTAAAACGCGCCACACAGCTTATTCTGTAGCACAAATTTTTAAATTAATTGCACCAAGTGCTGAAACAACAAAACAATATTACAAAGCTGCAAGTGATTTCTCTGGGCAAAATAATACAGGTGAATTATTTGAAACTGCAATTGATAAACAAAAATTAAATAAACGTTTAGCTGAAAACATTAAGGAAAATGATAAAACTTTACCCGGACTTGATGCCGCTAAAGAATTAGTTAAATGGGTTTACGCTGCGAATAAAGGTGATGTATCACCTCAGGTATTCGAGTTTAAAGATAAATTTGTTGTTGCACATTTAACGGGTGTTAGGAAAAAAGGAACTTTACCATTAGATGAAGTAAAAGATGAAGTGATAGCAAAAGCACGTCAGGCTAAAAAAGCTGACGAGTTTGTAAAAGAATTTACTGCAAAAGCAGGTTCTGCTTCTAAGCTTGATGAGGTTTCATCTAAAATGGGAATTAAAATTGAAACCGGCGAAAAAATTAATTTCGCTTCCTTTAACGTTGGTACTTTGGGCCGTGAAGATGCTTTAGTTGGTACAGCAGCAGGATTAAAAACGTTAGCAGTGTCTAAACCAATAATTGGCGACAATGGCGTATTTGTAGTAGCAGTTGGAAAAACAGAAGATGGTCCGGCACCAAATTTAAAAGCTGTAAAAATGCAAACCGAACAAATGTTAAGCGGCCGTGCCGATTATGAAGTGTATAACGCTTTAAGAGAAAAAGCAAACATTGAAGATCATCGGGCAAAGTTTGAATAAAGAAATTTTAGTCCCGCTTTAAGCGGGACTTTTTTTTGCCCTTCGACCTCCCGATAGCTATTGGGATCAGGATGACGACATTATTTTTTAAAACTAAATTTGTAAATAAAAATGATTGACATAACCATAAATATTCAAAACTCCGATAATACAATTACGTCGTTGAAAGCACCAACTGATATGGGTTTGAGTTTAATGGAATTTTTAAAAGGGAATGAGTACGATATTTTAGCAACTTGCGGCGGTCTTGCGCTTTGCGCAACCTGTCACATTGAGGTTGTAAAAGGTTACGAAAATTTAAATGAGATCAGTAATGATGAATATGCAATGCTGGATACTTTACCAAACATTACGGATACATCGCGTTTATCTTGTCAATTAAAATTATCTCCGCAAATGGAGGGGATAACGGTGAAAGTAATGGGGGATGGTTTAAGTTAAGGATACATTTGTAACGCTGCATCCAAACACATTGCAACATCTTCAGGACATTCATTATTTTTTGTTTTTGGTCTTCGCATTCTTCCCAGTTTTACAAGCACTAATTTTTTTGAAGGGACACAAATGACGTATTGTCCTAAAATGCCGCGTGCATAAAATATTTTATTTCCGGCGTGTTCGGTTAACCACCAATTATAACCGTATGTTTTGTTGGGCGTGCCATCTTCTTCTTTACAATTAAATGGCACAATGCTGTTTGCTACATAATCCGAATCAACAATTTGTTTCCCTTTCCATTTACCATAATTTAAATACAACATGCCAATTCTTGCAAAATCAGTTGCGTTTGAATTTATGCAACAAAATCCTTTTTCCTGACCATCTTTTTTATCTAGGCTCCACCAGGCAGGCTGTTGACATTCTAAATCCTTCCATAAGCGTTCGCTTAAGTATTGCGACAAAGTCTTACCAACTGCTTTTGAAATGCAAATGCCTAACAAAGCAGAGTTACCGCTAACATAACGGAATATTTGTCCGGGTGTTTCATTCATGTCGTAATGCAATGAAGCTTTTAAAAGATCATCACCATAATAACCTTCAGCAGGGTAAGCAAACGGACTAATATAACTTTCATCAAAATCAATTCCGGATGTCATAGTAGTTAAATTTCTCAATGTAACTTTTGCTTTATCGCCAATTTTAAATTCCGGAATAAAATCTCCGACAGGTTGATCTAAATTTTTTATGTAACTGTCTTTGTAAGCGCAGCCTAATAAAATACTGCAATATGTTTTTGCTACGCTAAAAGAATTTGTATGCGATGTATCACTGAAACCATCCCAATATTGTTCGTGTAATAAGCTATCGTTTTTTATGATGACAAAAGCATGGGCATCAAATTTATTTAAAATTTTTTCTATCTCAGAAGGAATTTTCGCTGAATTATAAAGTTTTGATTTAATGAGCGGTGCTGGGTTTGCAGCTTCTATTTTGCGGTTTTCAAAGATCTGATATTCGGTGGCGCTTGGTCCGGTATGACCAACAAAATAGGTGGTGCGTATAGCTTTATAGATATATAATCGTCCTGAACAAAGGATAATTAAATTAACCAATACGATTAAAGTAAGAACAAAATAGAATATGAATTTGAAAATTTTCCTGATCATATTTATTTATAAACGTTAGAAGTTTCTATAATATTGCATTCAAATAAAGTACTAAAATGTTTTTTTAATTTTTCTTTCACTTTAGTCATGTTTATTTCTTTAACACCTAATTCTTTGTTAAGACTTGTCACAGCTTTATTTTCGATGCCGCAAGGAATGATATTATTAAAATAATTTAAATCAGAATTTACATTAAAACCCCAGCCATGCATGGTAACCCACCTGCTGCAACGCACACCCATGGCGCAAATTTTTCTTACTTTGTTTGGGTTAGCAACATCGATCCACACACCGGTTTCGCCTTCGCTTCTTTCTCCTTTAATATCATATTCAGCTAAAGTTAAAATGATAGTTTCTTCTAGTAAACGAAGATATTTATGAATATCTGTAAAAAAATTATCCAAGTCTAAAATTGGGTAAGCCACTAATTGCCCTGGTCCGTGGTACGTTATATCGCCGCCGCGGTTTATTTTATAATAAGCAGCCTCTTTTTCCCGAAGAGCTTTTTCGTTAATTAATAAATTAGTTTCATCACCGCTTTTTCCGAGTGTATAAACATGAGGATGTTCAACAAATAATAAATAGTTGGGAGTTGGGAGTTCGGTGTTGTTG
This sequence comes from Bacteroidia bacterium, assembly GCA_035567575.1. Lineage (GTDB taxonomy): Bacteria > Bacteroidota > Bacteroidia > B-17B0 > Aurantibacillaceae > JAHEYG01. Next base: position 14,363 of record DATMPR010000184.1, on the reverse strand, counting down.
TTGCGGTTGGAAATTTTTTGTTCAACGGTTTTATTAAACAACGCATCCTGATAATCCCAGCATGTTTTGTAATCCAGTAAAGCAAGGTCTTCAAATATTACCGCTTTATTTTTAGACATTAGAATTTAGATAATTCTTTCTTAAGGTGATCGATGATATTAACCTCAACAGGATCGATACCTTTTAGTTCAGCTAAATGCAAACTGATCCAATCGCCAATATTGATCAGATAAATAAATTGTTCAGCCTTAGAATTTCCTTTGGCAACAATGTCGGTTACGCTGGCAGAATATTTTTCGAAAACCGGTTTACAAACTTCGTAACGTTTTTGTGTACGTTTATAATCAAATGAAGTTCTGAAAGTGACAACTGCAATATTTTCGTTTCTACTGGTCCAGCCAACTAATTCGTTGTGATTCATTTCAGGAAACACATGATGCCAGCAAAGCATTTTACTGTTTTCGTTTATCTGCTGGCGGAAACGAACGCTAACGCCTTCGCAGCTTCCAAGTGAATAAATGACCGGAATTTTATTTAATAAAGTTTGTGCAATTTTTTTGGCTTCTGTATTTATCGTGATATTTTCTTTAACGATAAGGGAAGTGCTGTTTTTTATATCATCAATTAGAGTAGCCGGTGCAAAACCATAAAACACAAAAACTTTTATTAATTGTACTAACGAATAACCAATGCAGGAGCGGGGAGGATTACCGCCGGGAATTTTAATGACATCTAAATTATGTTGTTTCGCTATGTCTTCAACTTTACCGCCGCTTGTGATACAAACAATTTGCGCTTTTTTAGTTAAAGCTTGTTGCATGGCTTCTAAAGTTTCTTCAGTATTACCGGAGTAAGAAGAAATAATTACGAGTGAATTATGATTTACAAAGTGCGGAAGAAAATAATCTTTATTAATTAAAACAGGAACGCTGCAAGTATCAGAAACTAATTCAGAAACAATAGTGCCGCCAATTCCCGAGCCGCCTAAACCTGTAATAATGATATTCTGTATATTTTCTTTGGGCGATAACTTAGCGTTATTGGCAATATCTACCGCTTCGCGTAATTGATCCGGAAAATTTTCTATTAATTTTTTCATAAAATAAGGAGAATAAAGGTATGAATTTTAAATTCTACTCTGTTACAGCAATCCCTTTTCTAACAAAATTTTGGTTTTTAGGATTGCGGCAACGGTTATAGCATCCATGATCTTACCTTCCATTACCCATTTATAAGCTTCATTCAAATGAATTTTTTTTATTTGCAGCACTTCGCTTTCTTCCGGTTCAGAATCTTCGAAAGTTAGTCCCGTTGCAACGTAAACTATAGCCAATTCATCGGTTGCCGAATTACTTAAGTGCATCCGCATAATTTCTTTGTAGTTTTTAGCTACAATTCCGGTCTCTTCTTTGAGCTCTCTTTTGGCAGATTCAACAGGCTCAACATCTAAGCCACCACCACCTTCGGGTATCTCCCAACTGTACTCATTTACCGGGTATCGCCATTGTCCCACTAACCATGTATTTAACTCATTATCAAGTGCTAACACGCCAATTGCAAGGCCTTTAAAATGGACGGTACTATAGATTGCCGGCTTGCCTGCGGGGTTCAAAACATCATGTTTAGTCACTTTAATCCAGGGTGATTCATAAACTTTTTCTGAAGTGTTGGTTATCCAGGGATTTTCTTCCATAAACTAATTAATAAAATAGCTACACTAAGTACGGGATACATTTCCAACATCCAAAATGTTAATAGTAAGGTTATGTGCCGGTTTTTTAGTAACTTTTAACACTTAAATTCGTAGAACTTTTAAGTTTATGGCCCTTCGTGTGAAAAGACTCTTACTGCTGATATCTATTTTACTCTGTTCGTTTACAGGAGATTATGCTCAAACTTTATATTGGGTCGGTGGTTCAGGTACTTTCAACGACCCAAACCACTGGTCACTAATAAGCGGTGGTCCTACAGCTAATCAGATGCCAACTTCTTCAACCGATGTTGTTTTTGATGATAAGAGCGGAACCGATTGGGTTAATATAGATCTTCCTTTGCTTTCAAAAGTAAGATCGTTTAATTCTCAAAACAAAATTTGCAAAATTGTTTTCGCAAACAGCGGAAATGCTTCTTTAAATATTCAATCTTCTTTTCACTTATCAACTTCAACTTATTTTGATTTTGCAGGTGATCTGATTTTCCGTTCGCCAAATTCCAATTTGAATAATATAAGTTTTAATCTTAACAGTTTAAAATGTAATGTCTTTTTTTATGAAGGAGAATATAATTTATATCCTCTTTTTATGGATCATAATAAAACCATTAGTTTTGAAAACGGTAATTATCATTTCAGATATTCTTCTTTAACGGCAAGCGATGTTTCGGTAAAAGGAAATGCAACTAAATTCTTTATCGACACTTCTTATTTTAATATCAGCAATTCTTTCAAGATCCAGAATGCTCCGGTTTTCAACGCGAATAAATTTGGTTTTTACGCGCCGTTTTCTTCACCTTCAGTTAACCTGAATAATGCAAATTTTGGTTCAGGTGCTAAATTGGTGGATAATAAATTAAATGCGGTTTGTCAGGGATCTATTACAACATTCCCTGAGTGTTCAGGACCTTGTACAGGTTCATTCAGTTTAAGCATAGATGCATCTTGCACCGGTACATATAATTTAGTTGTTGGTGGTGATCCTAGTTGTTCAACCACTGCAAATAATATTGCCACAAACAATTTATTACCCGGAAGCACTTACACTGTTGGGGGTCTTTGTTATTGCGCAGCGGCTCAATATGTGGCAACAGTTTTTGATATCACAACTTTTATTCCAATTCCTTTAACTGTTAACGGATCTGCAACAAGTAATTTTAATTTTCAAGCTCCCACTTATGCTTTAACTACTTTGGCACAGATCGCGCCTAGATGTAATTTAAGTTGTAATGGTTCCATGACCTTAAATGCCGGCGGTGGAACTTTCCCTTATACGATTACAGTAAATCCTGCAACAACACCTTCCGTTATTAATACTGCCGGTGGTTTTACTGTTGGCGGAATGTGCGGAAATATCACTTATACATTTACAATTATTGACAAAAATGGTTGTTCAGGCAAAGCAACTAAACTTTTAATACCTCCGCCACCACTGTTAGCCGGAGGTTCTACTGCAAGTATAACTTGCTTTGGTGCGTGTACAGGTTCAACGCAAGTTTCACCTACAGGAGGTACTCCCGGATTTACTGTAAACTGGAGTACAGGTTCAAGCGTTGCGATTGGTGTTGGCGGAACTTCAAGTCTTACTTCTTTGTGTGCAAGCGTCAGTCCGATTACTGCAACCGTAACCGATGCAAAGGGATGTACTGCTATTTATAGTTCACCTGTATTACAACCTGCTTCCGCATTAACTGCAACGAAATCACAAACAAATGTAACATGCGGTGGTTTATGTAATGCAAGTGCACAAGTTAATCCGAGTGGCGGTACACCCGGCTATAGTTTTACATGGACACCGGCACCAGGTGCGGGACAGGGAACTTCGCTCGCTTCTGCATTATGCGGATCGAATGTTCCGGCGCCAACAAATTATACGGTCACAATAATGGATGCGAATCAATGTTCGATTATTAAAACATTTGCCATATCACAACCACCACCTATCACTTTAACTCCAACTTTTACAAATGCGTTATGTAACGGAACCTGTAATGCGTCGGCAACTGCCGGACAAGCGGGAGGCACGCCGCCTTTTACATTTACATGGACTTCTCCCGGACCTATCGTAATTGCGAATACACAAAGTGTTACCGGACTTTGCGGTGGATTTCCTGTTCCTATTATTTACACAATTGCGGTAACCGATGCTTCTTTATGCGTAAACCAAACTACTGTATCAATTTCGGAACCTCCACCAATTTCTCTAAGCGTTGCATCAACGAGTGTAACATGTTTTGGGCAATGTACAGGCTCTTCTACAGCTACGGCAACAGGAGGCAGCGGAGGTTTTACATATACCTGGTCGCCAACTATTCCGGTTATTACCGGCCAGGGTACGGCAACCGTTAGTGCGTTATGTGCAGGTAATTATACTTTAACTGTTGCCAATGGTATTTGTACGGTTTCTCCTATACCTTTTACAATTAGCCAGCCAACACAAATAAATTCAAACTTCACAACAACTTCAATAACATGTAATGGTTTGTGTAACGGCATTATTAATTCTACACCATCAGGTGGTACGGGCCCTTATAATTACACATTAACCTCAACAACTTTTACGGGCGTTATTACAAATTCAACGTCGGCATCTTTTGGAAATTTATGCGCAAGCGCAACAGCAGGTATTTATACTTTGTCGGTTGGTGATGTAACGAGTAATTGCGTTCGCACGCAAACAATAAATTTATTACAGCCTAATCCAATTAGTATAATTGCAACTACAAGCTCAATTACCTGTTTCGGACAATGTAATGCTTCATTATCAGGAAGTGCATTTGGCGGATCACCAGTGTATACGTTTACCTGGACAACACCGGCCCCGGCAACATTTAACACTCCGATTATTAGCGGCCAGTGTGCCGGAACCTATACTTTAGATGTTAAAGATGCTAATGGCTGTTCAACGCAAACAATTGTAACAGTTGCGGCACCGGTAAGTATGGTTGTTGCACTTACACCTGTTTCACCAAGTTGTAATGGCGGCTGTAACGGTTCTATAACTTCAACAGTTAGCGGCGGAACACCGGCTTATACTTATAATTGGACAACAGGAAGTACCGCAACATCTATAAATGGTTTATGTATTGGAAATTATTCTTTAACTGTTACTGATGCCAATGGTTGTCAGAAAACAACATCTACAACGGTTGCCGCCCCTCCGCCAATTGCAATAACTACTACAGCCATTCCAACAACTTGCGCAGGCAGCTGCAACGGACAGGCGCTTTCAAATGCGAGCGGGGGAACACCTCCGTATGTTTATTCGTGGAGTACAATTCCTGTGACTACAAATACAACCGGCACAGCGAGCAATTTATGCAGCGGCAATTATGTTGTTACAGTAACAGATGCAAATGGCTGTATTAATAATGCCAATGTAACCATAACTTCACCATTACTTTTGTCGGTTGCAATATTAAGTGTCCAGCCAAGCTGTAATATTTGTATTGGTGCAGCAACAGTAGCTGCATCCGGTGGTAATCCGGGATACGTGTACACGTGGTCACCATTACCCGGGGCAGGACAAGGTTCACCAACTCCTTCCGGTTTGTGTGTAGGAGTTTACACAGTTGTTGTTGTAGATACAAAAGGATGCAGCAAAACTCAAACTATAAATGTTGCTCAAAGTGTAATTGTAAGTATTACCACAACGGGTACTTTATTAACTTGTAATAATGGTTGTACAGGTATTGCAAATGCGAATCCAAGTGGCGGTACTCCTCCTTATACTTATACTTGGTCGCCGGTTGGAGGTAACTCATCAACAGCTTCAGGTTTATGTGCGGGACCATATACTGTGAATGTAACCGATGCATCAGGTTGTTTAAATTCCAGTTCAATAACTTTTGTAAATCCTCCTGCAATAAATATTACATCAACAGTTACAAATGCTTCCTGTAATGGAAATTGTAATGGAACAATAAAAGTAACGGCAAGCGGTGGCACAGGCGCAATATCTTATACGTGGTCGCCGGCACCGGGTGCAGGACAAGGTACACCAAATGCAACAGGATTATGCGCGGGAACATATACACTTGATGTGAAAGACGCAAACAATTGTTTAAAAACACAAACATTTTTAGTTTCCCAACCAAATGCATTGTCTGCAGGATTTACACCGGTAAGTCCAAGTACTTGCGGTGGAACAAATGGTTCCATAACTGCAACGGCTAGCGGCGGTACTCCGGCATATACTTATACATGGACCCCATCAGCACAAACAACTTCGGTTGCTGTAAATCTTGGTGCAGGTTCTTATGCATTAACAATTAAAGATGCTGCAGGTTGTACGCAAACATTAGTTGCGACTTTAAGCGATCCAACAGGACCAACAATTACAGTAACATCATCTTCGGTTACATGTCATGGTTCATGTAATGGATCTGCAACTGTAAGTGTTGTTGGAAGTCCGCCAATAAATATTAATTGGCCTTCACCAATAAATTCTACAAACACTGCTGTTAGTGGTTTATGTCAGGGAACATTTGCAGTTAATGTTAGTGATGCTACAAATTGTTTAACGAGTCAAACTGTTACTGTTGTTGAACCTCCGACCTTTAGTTTAAATCCTGTTGTTACAAATCCAAATTGTGGTGTTGCTTGTGATGGAACTATTACAACTTCAGCAGCAGGCGGCACAGCGCCGTATTCTTTCACTTGGACGCCAGGTGCAGTGAATTCTCCAACATTAAATAATATTTGTGGTGGAAGTTATACTGCGAATATTGCGGATGGAAATAATTGTCATTACTCACAAGTTTTTGTTGTCACTCAACCTTCATCCTTAACAATAACATTTACAAAACGCAATGTGTTATGTAATGGCGCTTGTAATGGAACAGTAACTGCAACTGCATCCGGTGGAAGCGGACCTTATACTTATTCCTGGACTCCGATAGGATTATTCCCTGGTTCAATATTAAATAACCTGATTAATTTATGTCCTAATGCGTATTCTGTAACTGTAACTGATGCTAATGGTTGTTCAACAACATCTATAATTACCATTGTTGAACCACTCGCTTTAACAGGAACATTATCGGTAAAGAATGCATTATGTAATTCGCAATGTAATGGAAGCGCGACAATAACCGCTGCGGGCGGTACACCTAATTTTACTTATGGCTGGACGGGTTCGGCTGCAACTACAAGTGTTGTTAACGGATTATGCGCAGGAAATTATTCAAATACAGTCACAGATGCTAATGGCTGTACACTCACCCAAAGTTTTGTAATTGTATCGCCACCATTAATTAATGTAACTGTTACGCCAACTAATCCAACCTGTAATGGAATTTGTAATGGAAGCATTACAACAATTGCAACCGGTGGTACGGGAGTGTTAACTTATTCATGGATCGCAACAGGCGTTGGACAAAACCCTACCGGATTATGCGCGGGAAATTATACAGTAATTGTTACAGATGCCAATAATTGTACGGGTCAAAATGTTACAGTGTTAACTAATCCGCCTGCATTATTAGCAAATGCCATTTTCACAAATCCTTCTTGTCCGGGATCTTGTAATGGTACTGCAATAAGTAATCCGGCAAATGGTACTGCTCCGTATAGTTATACCTGGACAACAGGTCCGGTGCAAAATACGCAAAGTGTTTCTTCGTTATGTTCCGGAACATATAGTGTGATTGTAATGGATAGCAAAGCTTGTGTGGATACACAACAGGTTGTATTGATTGCTCCGGCTACACTTACAATAAATCCGTCTTCAACAGCAGCTACTTGTAGTCTTTTTCCTTGTAATGGTTCAATTAATGTTTTGCCATTAGGCGGAACTCCAAATTATACATTAACATGGAATCCTGCAGTTTCTGCAACAACAGTTGCGGTAAATTTATGCGCAGGAATTTATACGGTAACTGTTACCGATTCAAAAGCTTGTTCAAGTAACTTCTTTATTCCATTAAGTAATTCAAACGGACCCACCGGTGCTACGGTTTCGTTTACTGATGTAGCTTGTAACGGACAATGCAATGGTTCTGCTTCTGTAACAAATCCAATTGGGGGAACACCGAGCTATACAATTGTATGGGTAACGCCTTCAACTGCATCAAACCCAATATTTGGTTTGTGTGCCGGAACTTATACTGCAAAAATAACAGATGCAAATAATTGTTTATTTTTCCAATCTGTCCCAATTAATCAGCCTGCAGTATTAAATGCAAGTACAACAGTAACTCAACCATTGTGTGGTGGAAATTGTAATGGAATAGTTACTTCTTCACCTGTTGGCGGTAATCCTGCTTATACTTATAGCTGGAGTACCGGCGCAACAACATCTTCAGTAACTAATCTTTGTCCTGGTAATTATACCTTAACTGTAACCGATACTAAAACCTGCATAACTACACAAACATTTAGTTTACCGGGCGCTGTAAATATTACGGCAAGTTCGGTGGCGGTAAATAATAATTGTTTTGGAAATTGCAATGGAAGTTTATTAGCTACAAGTGTAGCGGGTGGCTTACCGCCTTATAGCTTTAATTGGAGTGATCCTTTAGGACAATCGACCGCGCAGGCATTTAATTTATGTAACGGTAACTATTTTGTAGTTATTAAAGACGCACAAGGATGTTTTGATACAATTAGAGGGACAGTAATTTCTCCTTCTGCATTAACATTAACTTCATCAGTTGTGCAGCCGTCATGCGGTGTATGTAATGGTTCATCAACGGTAAGTGCATTGGGTGGAACAGCACCTTATACTTACACATGGAGCAGTGGAAGTACTTCCGCTGCTGCAGCTAATTTATGTGCCGGTATTTACATGGTAACTATAACTGATAATAAGGGATGTTTGCAAAATATAAATGTCCCCATAAACAATTCGAGTACTTTAACAGAAACAATCACCTCAACCAACGAAACTTGTTTTGCGCAATGTAATGGAGCTGCCACCGTAACAGCGGGGGGAGGAACTCCGCCAATAACTTATAATTGGCTTTCACCGGTTTCTGCATCTCAATCGGTCAGCAGCTTATGTGCAGGAATTTATTTTGTACAAATGACGGATGCTATGGGTTGTATCAGAAATGCTTCAGTAAATATTAGTTCGGCAAATAATTTAACAATCACACCTTTTGTTAAACAACCGGGTTGCGCTGTAAATAACGGTTCAATTTCATTAACGGTAACAGGCGGTAATCCGGGTTATACTTATTCGTGGACACCGGGCGGTGCTACTACTTCAAGCGTAACCGGATTGGGTGTTGGAAGCTACACGGTGCGTGTAACGGATTTATCGGGTTGTACTAAAACCATGGTGTTCCCGCTTACGAATGTTAATTCACCCGGATTTAATTTTTCTTCAGTAAATGCATTGTGCAGCGGAACATGTAATGCAGTTGCATCTTTATCAGTAACATCCGGTACTGCACCGTTTACATTTAATTGGAGCAGCGGTACAGTGGTGAGTGGGGCAAACACAAGTACAGCAAGCGGATTATGTTCGGGTATTGTAACAGCTACGGTAACTTCAACAAGTAATGGATGTTTATCGGTACAAAGTGTAACCTTATCGCAGCCGCCACAATTATTATTGAGCTTACCAATTCTTAATACGCCAAAGTGTAGTAACCAGTGTAACGGTTCAATTACTTTGATACCAAGCGGCGGAGTTTTACCTTATACTTATACATGGACTCCACCGGGCGCAACTAATCCGATAATAAATTTATGCGCAGGAAATTATTCTTCAACAGTTAAGGATGCTAACGGATGTAGTATTTCTAATACTTATACTTTAATAAATCCACCTGTACTCAATTTAGGTGTCAACATCGTAAATTCATCTTGTAATACGGCGCCCGATGGTGCTATAACAACAACTGTTAGCGGTGGTTTACCGGTTTATACTTATTCGTGGACAAGCCTTCCTGCATTTACAAGCACCAACTCATCGCTTTCAAATGTTCTATCAGGAACTTACTCCTTAACATTAACTGATTTTGCCGGTTGTAAAAAAGATACTGCAATGATAATTGTTCCAACCATTTCTGTGCAAGCAGAAGCGGGTAAAGATTCTTCGTTCTGTCAAAGCGGTTCGTTTGTATTAAACGGAAGTTTATCGAGCGGCGGTACAACTTACAACTGGTTTTTATTACCTAGTGCAGTTTCGTTTACAAACACATTAATTACAACAGTTGCGCCTCCTGTCGGAACTTCCACTTATGTTTTAGTGGCGGCTAACGGTGTTTGTATTAGTCGCGATACGGTGAAGATCACATCAAATATTCCGCCAATAGTTAATGCTGGACCAAATTATACAATAACCATATTTACTTCAACAGTTATTGGTGGTTCGCCAACAAGTGCAACCGGCGTAACATTTACGTGGATTCCATCTTCAACATTAGATAATGGTTCACTTCCAAATCCAACCGCATCCAATACAGTAAATACATCTTATACTGTAATGGTTACAGATGCGAAAGGTTGTGTTGGTTCTGATACTATGCACGTTTATATTTTCCCTGAAATATTTATTCCGAATGGATTTAGTCCGAATTCGGATGGAAAAAATGATTACTGGGTAATTGATAATATCCAACAGTTCCCGAATTGCGTTGTTGAGGTTTATAACCGCTGGGGTGAATTATTATTTGTTTCAACAGGATATAATACACCATGGGATGGCAGATACAAAGGAAAAGAATTGCCGGTTGGTACCTATTATTACATTATTGATCTGCATCACGTAAACTTCCCGAAAGCATATACGGGACCATTAACAATATTCAGATAAGATGAAAAAAGTAATATTATTCATATTTGGCATATTTATGCTTGCTGATTTAAAAGCTCAGCAATTACCGCAATACACACAGTATATGCTTAACCAATTTGCCATAAACCCGGCTTTTGCAGGTAAAGAAGAATATGCTGAAGTAAGATCAGATAACCGTTATCAATGGATCGGTATAACAGATGCACCAAGAACATATGTTTTAACTGTAAATGGACCTCTCAAAAATAAAAACATGGGCTTGGGCATGAATTTATTTACCGATATAGTTGGTCCTACAAGGCGAGTGGGCATAAATTTTTCTTATGCATACCACATCAAACTAAATAAAGAAACTAAAATGTCGATGGCTTTAAGCGCCGGAGTTTTACAATGGGGCATTGATGGACACAAATTAATTTTACATGATGCCGGCGATGAGAATCTATTAATCCAATATCAAACTACTTATGTGCCGGATTTTGGTGCGGGTCTTTTGATCTATAATAAGAAATATTACTTTGGCATTGCGGTACCTCAAATTTATCAAAGCAAAATTAATTTATATCCCGGAGCTGATAACAAAGGTACTTTGGTTACACATTTTAATGTAAATGGAGCTTACAAATTCAATGTTGGAGATGATTTTAAGATCGAACCATCTTTCTTATTGAAATATGCAACACCGGCGCCATTTAAATTAGATGTGGGTGCAAGAGTAATATATAAGGAACAAGTTTGGTTAGGCGGAGCTTTTCGTTATAACGATGCTTTTACTGCGTTATTAGGGTTTATCTATAAAAATTATTTAATGTTAGGTTATTCGTACGATTTTCCAATTACCCATATCCGCAAATACAGCTCGGGAACGCATGAAATTATGCTGGGTTTACGCTTTTCTAAAAAACAAAACCGTTCGTGGGTAACCGATAAATGATCACATTAACATCTCTGTTTAGGGTTTTTTAATAATTGTATTCCGTCAGATTGATTAATTTTAGACAATCTAAAAATCCTGAAAAAACATCTTTACATAATTTTTGCTTGCTTCAGCTTATTATTTTGGCGATGTGCTCAGGTTAGTCCGCTTACCGGCGGACTAAGAGATACAGAGCCGCCTAAATTAGTAGAAGCGATTCCGCTTAACGCATCTGTAAATTTTAAAGGTAAGATCATTGAATTAAAATTTGATGAATTTGTTCAGGTAAAAGATATAGCTAACCAGCTTGTTGTAACACCTCAGCCAAAAAACATGCCGCTTGTTGAAGCGAGGGGTAAAAAAATAACTATCAAGTTTGAAGATGATCTAATGCCCAATACAACCTACCGTTTGTTTTTTGGAAATGCGATTGCAGATATGCATGAAGCAAATGTATTGTCGAATTTCGATTATGTAGTTTCAACCGGAAGCACCATTGATTCGTTATTTTTTACCGGCACAGTGCTTAATGCTTTTAATTTAAAACCCGAAAAGAATGTAACTGTTGGTTTGTATGATAAAGACGAATCGGATAGCGTGGTGTTTAATGAGAAGCCTATGTATTTCACTAAAACATCCGAGGGAGGAACCTATAAAATTTCGTATTTGCCGCAAGCATCATTTAAAGCTTTTGCTTTTACTGATAAAAACAAAAATTTAATGTATGATGGGGGCGAAGAATTAGTAGCGTTTAACGGATCGCCCCTTACAACAGCAATCGATACAATAATAAATCTAAAAATATTTAAAGAAGTGCCTTCAAAGAGCTTTATTAAGAAAATACAATCGCCATTTTATGGTGTAGCTTATGTTGTTTACAATAAGGACCAAAACAATGAGGTCATACCGTATTATCCGGATCAAAACGATGATATAAGCACCGTTAATGATGTAAATGATACCTGCTTTATTTTTTACAGGAACATATTTGATACATTAAAAGTTTTAATAAAACATCCGGGCGGACCAATAACTGATTCCATAAACGTTACAATAATAACTAAGGAAAAATTTGAGAAAATGAAAAATGAGCACAAACATGTCTTGATGGTTAATTTTAAACCAATTGAGGCAAATAGTGTAGATTACTTTGCAACACCAAGTTTAGTTTTTAGTAATTGGATGGATGAGCAAAGTTTTGATGTTTCGAAGATGGCATTTCAATATAAAACAGATTCGCTCATTAAAATGCCATTACAACTCACTAAAAACAATCTTTACACCTTTGGTGTAGGAAATAAACTGACTCAAAACACTAATTACGACATATTACTAAAAAAAGGCGCATTTAAAACTGTAATGGGAATTGAAAGTGATTCAATGAAGATCTCTTTTAAAACAACAGAACAATCAGATTATGCGATATTAAATTTAAAATTGTTATTGCCTAAAAAAGAAAATTACATAGTGCAATTGATGGGTGATAAAGAAAATATTGTATCGGAAAATTATATTGAAATGAGTCTGACAACAAGTGCAGAACAGATCATAAAGATTACAAATTTGCGTCCCGGAAATTATTTTGTAAAAGTAATTGAAGATAAAAATGAAAACAAAAAGTGGGATACAGGAAGTATTTTGAATGAAAAACAGCCTGAATTGATTTATTTTAATGCTCAGCCAATAAAATTAATGGCCGATTGGGATTCAGAAACAGAATGGAAAGTTGATTGAAAATTTGATGTGTTTTGATTGAAAATTCAAAATAAGATCAAAAATTATTTTTTAGTGATGCTCTGTACATATAGTAAAATCAATGGTTACAGAGGATCGAAGAAAATAAAAAAATAATTTCAGAAAATAATTTCATTGCAAAAATAATTTTAATCAAACTGTGCATTTCACGCTATTAACAATATCAACATTTTTGTGTTGAAAAAATAATTACCTTATTTTAAGCAGTGAACGAAAAAATTGTTTACTTCGTATTAACAAAAACTCAAAAACAAGAAACCATGGCAAAAAAAGCAACAAAAAGAAAAGCTGCTCCTAAGAAAAAGGCAGCTAAAAGAAAAGCGGCTCCGAAACGTAAAGCTGCTAAGAAAAAGAAAAAATAATTCTTTTCTAAAGAAAGAGCCCCGCCAAGCGGGGTTTTTTTTTGCCTTTATGGTTCATTTAAAAAAACAACCTTTGTTACAGCAAATTCACGAATTAATCTATCTTTACAGAAAAATATATATTCACATGAAAACATTCTATTCTTTAATTACAGCATTTGCATTAGTAGTAACATTGCAAAGTTGTGGCGGCAAAAAAGATGATCAACCAACCGTTGAGGCTCCTGCCGGAATGATTACGTTAGACTTAAGTAAATACGGAAAACCATTTACCATTTTTGTTCCGGATTCAACTTTAGGTAAAATGGAGATCGTTGAACAAAGCTGGGGCGCCCTTGAAATTAAAATTGGCAAAAGCTTTCAGTTATCAATTACTGAAGATCCGGGCGATATTGAATTGCGTAAAAAAGATATTCAAGGTGATGAAGTAAACAAGTTTAAATCCTTTACCGTTGAAGAACCAACTACCATCATGTGGGAAAGTGAGATCACAAAACCTGAATTCCACTTTTATTCTATACAAAAACTAGGTAATTCAACATACGTATTTGAAGATATTAAAAGCGCCGAAGCAGAACCGTTTTCGAAAGAAAACGTACAAAAGATGCTGGATTCAGCTAAAGGATTAAAAGAAGTAAAGAAACAAGCAGCTTAATACAAATAGGAACAATCATAAAAACCCTGAAGTGAACTTTGTTCTACTTCAGGGTTTTATTTTAATACACCAATTTTCTTGCCAATTTCAGCAAACAAGGCTTTTACTTCTTTTGCTGTTCTTTCATCATTAGTTGCGCGTATATATGTATCAGTTAAAGTCATTACGTTTTGTACATAAAACTTCTTCATTTCATCAATACTCATCTCTTTTGTCCA
>DATMPR010000183.1:0-2169 GCA_035567575.1 Bacteroidia bacterium | reverse complement strand
AATACCTAAAAATAAAAAAAACGTTATATAAAATTTAGTATGGGCCATATATTTAAAGACTTAAATTTAAGAAAAAAACTAACAATAAAGTAACAATCAAAACTATAGAAAGTAAATGGCGATTATGATTTAAATAGCTTTTAACCCTAAAACCAAAAGTTTTTTCTTCCTATCCTGAAAATGAAATTTATCAACTAACAATTATTTTTTGTCGTTTGGACTTACAAGAACTTTCTTCCAATAAAAATTTAACCTTAGCGACTTTGTGTCTTTGTCCCGAAGGGGACCTATGGGGCGAGACCAACTTTTTTAAATCTTCTGTCAGTTAATGATAACAAAAAATTTTCAAGATCTTTTTTATCTGCTTCAGTTAAACCTAATGGTTTATTTAAAAGTGTATCTCTGTTTATACTGTTTTTAATAAATTTATCAGGCTCATTATAATAATCGATCACTTCACGTAATGTTTTGTGCATGCCGTTATGCATGTAGGGCGACGTCATTGCTATATTGCGCAACCCGGGAGTTTTGAATTTTCCCAGATCATCCCATTTACGTGTGACAATAAATCGTCCGCTATCATTCAGATCTTTTCCATTGAATAAACCAATATTCCGGAACAGATCAGTTGTAAAATCAGGACCAAAATGACAATCAAAACATTTACCTTTTACATTAAAAATATCTTGTCCGCGCTGTTCCGATTTTCTGAATTCAGTTGTATCGCCTTTTTTCATGTAATCATCAAAAGGTGTATCACCTGTTTCCAAAGTATGTTCATAAGCTGCAATGGCTTTTCCAATTGTTACACGGTTTGGTTTCTCATTGTAAATTTTATTGAAAAAAGAAAGATATTGTGGATGCCTGTAGAGTCTGTCGATAACAACACTTATGGGTAAATTCATTTCAATAGGGTTTTCAATCGGACCCATTGCTTGTTCTTCCAGCGTTTCCGTGTGTCCGTCCCAAAACATAAAATTACGTCCGCTTTGATTCATTGCACTTGGCGTATTACGCGTACCTTTTTTGCCTCCAACACCAATACTTACAGCTGAATTATCAGAAAACGCTAATTCGGGTTTATGACAAGAGGCACAGGAAATGGTGCTATCGCTCGATAAAATGGGGTCGAAAAACAATAATTCACCTAATTGCTCCTCCGAATTTGGCTCTTTTAGCAGGGATCTATTATCGCGGCAGGCAAAACAAAGAGAAATAATTAATAAAAACAATAAACGTTTCATTGCGCAAAAATACTGTAAGTTTTATTGCTTCACAATGATTATTGTTAGTCATAAAAAGTTAAATTAGCGCAATGGAACCGAACGAAACTCCTGCAGAAACCAAGCTCCCGTTTAATAATTTATTTTTAAACGCCGGTTTTGTAAATGGATTAAATAATTGGTGGATGTATGTTTTGGGCATTTTGGCTGCTATGTTCGGTTATTTTTTGTTCCAGATCTTTATGGTGTTTCCGTTAATGGCTTCGGCCATGAATCATGGAATAACAATGTCGGATGTACAAGCTGACCCTAATATTTTATTTGATCCTGATAAGATCGGAATGAATAAAAATATTTTACTTGCGCTGCTTTTCGGTATGTTTATTTTCACATTTTTAGGATTATTTGTGGTGATAAAAAGAGCGCATAAAAAAACGCTTATTTCAGTTATTACTGCTTATGATAAAGTGAGGGTTAACCGTTTTTTATTTGCTTTTTTTGTTTGGGGAACATTTTTAGTTATTTCAGCTGTTGTAGCTTATTTTATAAAACCTGATGAAGTAAAAATTCAATTCGACCCTCTTAATTTTACTTTTTTGGTAATCGTTTGCGTTGTTTTAATGCCATTTCAAACTTGTACCGAAGAACTTATTTTCAGGGGATATTTAGTGCAGGGATTATCACAGGTTTTTAAAAACGGAATAGTTCCTTTAATAATAACATCAATTTTATTTGGATTCGTACACATGACCAATCCCGAGGCAAAAGCTTATGGATGGGTAACCATGTTACCGTATTACAGCATATTTGGTTTCTTTTTAGGCGCCATTGCGTTATTAGATGAAGGTTTAGAATTACCAATGGGAATTCACTGCGCTAACAATTTAATTTCCAGTTTACTGGTTACATCCCCCAATGGGGTTTTAAAAACCGATGCTATTTTTGT
>DATMPR010000182.1:0-4830 GCA_035567575.1 Bacteroidia bacterium | reverse complement strand
TCTATTTATAGTGTCTTTTAAGTCCCTTCCAAACTCAAAATTGAGAAGCGGATCAACTTTTAGATCGAATTTTTTTTCTTTTGATTTAATACGCATCAAATGTTCGAAAAAAACTTTATCTAAAAATGGATCGTCTGTTATGTATTTGAAAACACGAAATGTATCTGCCGTAAATTTATATTTATCAGAAAAAAAAGGAATGTAAGGTTTTACAGATGAGTGTATGGAAGAATCCTGTTCTGCTAAATTTCTTTCGGTTAGCAAACCATACGAATAATCGTTTGGTAAATTGTAGAATTGAGCTTTTGAAATGTAAAATTGAAAATTAAAAATTAAAAATGATAATATGAATATAAACCGTACAAATTTCACCAAATAACATTTTTAATTTTACATTCTTAATGCTTCACATCCGTTACCAAACCTTAACACCTTCTTTTTTCTTAAAATCTTCGTAAACGGCTTTTATACCATCTTCTAATTCTATTTTGTGTTTCCAGCCAAGGCTATGTAAATAATTTACGTCTAAAAGTTTTCTTGGAGTTCCGTCAGGTTTACTTAAGTCTTGCTTAATTTCTCCAGCGTAACCGACAATTTTTTTAATTAACAGAGCCAGATCTTTAATGGTCAGATCAGTTCCTGTACCAATATTTACAAATTTTTTGCCGCTGTAATTTTTCATAAGGTAAACACAAGCATCGGCCATGTCATCCGAATGTAAAAATTCGCGCATGGGCGTTCCCGTTCCCCACATTTCAACAAACTGCAATTTATTTTCTTTCGCATCGTGAAACTTACGGATCAGAGCAGGCAGCACATGCGAATTATTTAAATTGTAATTATCATTTGGTCCATACAAATTAGTAGGCATAACCGAAATAAAATTGCAGCCATATTGTTTTTTGTACGACTCACACATTTTTATGCCGGCAATTTTTGCAATCGCGTAAGGCTCGTTAGTTTCTTCTAAAAAACCTGAAAGCAAATAATCTTCCTTTAGAGGTTGTGGCGCAAGTTTTGGATAAATGCACGAAGAGCCTAAAAACATTAATTTTTTCACAGCATTTACATAAGAAGAATGAATCACATTATTCTGGATCATTAAATTCTCATAAATAAAATCGGCACGGTAAATATTATTGGCTTGTATCCCGCCAACTTTGGCCGCAGCTAAAAAAACATATTCAGGTTTTTCTTTTGCAAAAAAATCACTAACAGCTTTCTGATCTCTTAGATCTAATTCGGATGAAGTGCGCGAAATAATATTCGTATAACCTTGCTTTTGAAGGTTGCGCGTAATTGCGGAGCCCACCATTCCGCGATGGCCGGCAATATATATTTTTGCTGTAAGTTCCAATGTAAATAAGAAATTATTCTTTGTAATTTAAAACCTTATGACCGCCTTCGATCAAATATTTATCGCGCTTAAACAATTCAATATCGCTTTGCATCATTTCCTTGCAAAGCTGTTCAACAGTTCGTTTGGGCTGCCATCCTAATGTTTTTTTCGCCTTGCTTGCATCGCCAACTAACAGATCTACTTCAGCGGGACGATAATATTTTTCATCAATTTCAACAACTGCTTTTCCGGTTGCTTTATTAAATCCTTTTTCATCAGCGCCTTTTCCTTTCCACTCGAGTGAAATTCCAACTTCTGCAAAAGACATCTCAACAAATTTCCGGACCGAAATTTTTATTCCTGTCGCTAAAACAAAATCATCTGCTTCTTTTTGCTGCAATATTAACCACATGCCTTCAACATAATCTTGCGCATGGCCCCAATCGCGTTCAGCATCCAGATTTCCTAAAAATAATTTTTCCTGCATGCCTAAACTTATTTTTGCAACAGCCCGTGTAATTTTACGGGTTACAAATGTTTCACCTCTAACCGGACTTTCATGATTAAATAAAATTCCGTTACAAGCAAACAAACCATAAGCTTCGCGATAATTTTTTGTGATCCAGTAAGCGTAAACTTTAGCAACGCCGTATGGACTGCGCGGATAAAAAGGAGTTGTTTCTTTTTGAGGTATTTCCTGAACCAAACCAAACATTTCCGATGTGCCCGCCTGATAGAAACGTGTTTTTTTCTCTAAACCTAAAATGCGGATGGCTTCTAAAATACGAAGCGTGCCTAAAGCATCAGAGTTGGCGGTGTATTCCGGTGTTTCAAAACTTACTTTTACATGCGATTGAGCTGCTAAATTATAGATCTCATCAGGCTGAACTTCCTGAACAATGCGAATAAGATTAGTGCTATCGGTCAGATCGCCATAATGCAATTTAAAATTCACGTTTTTCTCGTGAAGATCCTGGTAAAGGTGGTCGATACGGTCGGTATTAAACAATGAACTGCGGCGTTTTACCCCATGCACATTGTAACCTTTGTTTAATAAAAATTCGGCAAGGTAAGCTCCATCCTGACCTGTAACCCCTGTAATTAATGCAACTTTCGACATAAAAATGGTACCCAAATAAGGGTAAAATGTAGATAACAATATTACGAAATTTTAACGTAAAAGCCTTGTAGTTTAACCCAATAATTTTCTTAGATTTGTGAGGTATGAAATCAACTTTTTCGAAACAAAACTACTTGCTTTTTTTAACCGGTTTAGGGCTAATTCTGTTGGGCTACATTTTAATGATAGGGGGCAGAAGTGATGATCCTAACGTTTTTAATCCTGCAATTTTCGATGCCCAACGAATAACGGTTGCCCCAATGGTATGCGTGTTGGGTTTTGTGACCATTATTGTGGCCATTATGTGGAGGCCAAAACAAAAACAGGAATCCGCAAAATAATACCAAAGAACAATGTCGTTTTTAGATGCTTTTTTCATTGCTTTCATTGAAGGATTAACAGAGTTTTTGCCTGTTTCTTCAACCGGGCACATGATGATCGCTGCCGCATTATTAGGCATAAAAACCACTCCTTTTGTAAAATTATTTACTGTTGCCATTCAGCTCGGCGCTATTTTATCGGTTGTAGTAATTTATTTTAAAAGGTTTTTCAAAACGGTAAATTTCTATTTAAAATTAATTATTGCTTTTATTCCTGCAGCAATTGCTGGACTTTTATTAGGTGATTACATTGACGCGGCTCTTGAAAATGTTTTTGGTGTTGCTGTAGCTTTATTTTTGGGAGGAATAGTTTTATTGTTTGTAGATAAATGGTTTTCGGGAAGTAATTTAGAGAAGGAAGAAAATATTACTTCTTTAAAAGCATTAAAAATTGGCGCGTTTCAATGCCTTGCTTTATTCCCTGGAATTAGCAGAAGCGGCGCTACAATTGTTGGAGGGATGTCGCAAAAATTAACGCGTAAAAATGCTGCAGAATTTTCTTTTTTCCTTGCTGTTCCAACTATGTTTGCGGCAACCACAAAAAAATTATTAGATTTTTATAAAGACGGATTAAGTTTAAGTAAAGACGAAATTTCTTTATTGATCTTTGGAAACATTGTTGCTTTTATAGTCGCAATTCTGGCAATTAGATTTTTTATCGGGATGCTGAATAAACACGGATTTAAAGGATTTGGCTGGTATCGTATTGTTGTTGGAGCCATCATCATTATTTTATTTCTTTTAAAAGTTCCTTTAAGCGTTGTTTGATGCATAATTTTTATCAAGGCGAAATACTGCTTATCAATAAACCTTTAGGCTGGACCTCTTTTCAGGCCGTAAATAAAATTAAACACGGATTAAAAAAACATTCTTCATTATTTGTGGATGAAAAATTTGTGCATTTAAAGATCGGCCACGCCGGCACGCTTGATCCTTTAGCAACGGGCTTATTAATTATTTGTACCGGAAAAAAAACAAAAGAAATTCAAACTTTTCAGGATCTCACAAAAGAATATACCGGAACTTTTTTTATTGGAGCAACCACGCCTTGTTATGATCTGGAAAAACCAATTGATGAAACTTTTCCGATAGAACATATTACAGAAGAATTAATTTTAGAAGCCGTAAAAAAATTTATTGGCACACAACAACAAACACCTCCGCTTTTTAGCGCTATCAGAATAAATGGAGAACGCGCTTATGATATTGCGAGAAAGGGAGAAACAGTTGAATTAAAAGCGCGTACCATTGAGATTTCCAAATTTGAAATTACGCGGATCGAGCTGCCTGAAATAGATTTTAGAATTGTTTGCAGTAAAGGCACCTACATTCGCAGCATTGCCCGCGATCTGGGATCGGCGCTCAATAGCGGCGCACATCTTATTAAATTATGCCGCACAAAAATTGGCGATTTCGACATAAAAAACGCCCGGGAACCCAACGCGTTTTTACAAGCCTTTAACGAATATTAGACTTACTTTTCCCAATAATTCTGTTAAATTTGTATTCTATTGAAACGATAGAATTATGCGTATTATTATTCCAATGGCAGGTAAAGGCAAACGTATGCGCCCGCATACTTTAACAGTGCCGAAACCATTAATATCAGTAGCCGGAAAACCAATTGTACAACGACTCGTAGAAGACATCACAAAAGTGTGTGGCCAAAAAGTTGAAGAAATTGCTTTTATTATTGGTCCCGATTTTGGCGCAGAAGTTGAGCAAACTCTTATAAAAATAGCCAAAGGCCAGGGCGCAAAAGGCAGTATTTATTATCAGGAAAAAGCGCTCGGTACAGCACATGCAATTATGTGCGCACAAAAATCAATTACAGGAAAAACAGTTGTCGCTTTTGCAGATACTTTGTTTAAAGCTGATTTTGTGATGGACACCGAAAAGCAAGGTGTGATTTGGGTTCAAAAGATCGAAGATCCCCGTCAGTTCGGCGTTGTAAAATTAGATAGCAATGGTATCATTACTGATTTTGTGGA
>DATMPR010000181.1:0-9419 GCA_035567575.1 Bacteroidia bacterium | reverse complement strand
ATTTTATCGAAAAGGGTATTAGGCGAACAAGAGAGAGAATATGTTAAGACCATAAAATCAGCCGGTGAAAATCTTTTAACTATAATAAATGACATCCTTGATATATCAAAGATAGAAGCGGGTATGATGACTTTTGAAAAGCACACCTTTAGCGTGAATGAAATTTTTAAATCCCTTAACGTTATGTTAATGGGAAAAGCTAAAGAAAAAAATCTTGAATTAATATTTAGCTGCGATGATGGGGTTCCTGACAGATTATTAGGTGATCCAACACGACTAACGCAGATTATTATTAACCTGGCAGGAAACGCCATAAAATTTACTCAAAAAGGAAAAATTGTTGTTACAGCGAAAGTTATTAAGAATAACGTGATGTTGTTTGATAAGGCGAAGGATGAAAAAGTCGTTTTAGAATTTACAGTAAAAGATACGGGTATAGGAATACCGGAAGATAAACTGGAACATATTTTTGAAAGGTTCAGGCAAGCAGAATCTCACATTACGAGAAAATATGGCGGAACAGGTCTTGGATTAAGCATAGCTAAACAGTTAGTTGAATTACAAGACGGTGCTTTATCGGTGAAAAGCGAATTCAAAATTGGTTCTGTTTTTTCTTTTAGCATTCCTTATGAAAAATCAGTTGAAGTTTTAGCTGCGCAGGAAACCGTTGGCGAAAAATTTAGTATGGAAGAGTTAAGCAGATTAAATATCCTTTTGGTTGAAGACAATCAGCTTAATGTAAAATTGATTTTAAGCTTGTTTGCAGAATATAATTTGAAATTGCAAGTAGCAGAAAATGGAAGTATAGGCATTGAAAAAATGCGTGAGAATAATTTCGACATTATTTTAATGGATATGGAGATGCCGGTAATGAATGGTTATGAAGCAGCAACTATCATCCGGCACGAAATGAAAAGTTCTATTCCGATCATTGCCATGACTGCACATGCCATGGCCGGAGAAAGGGAAAGATGTTTGAGCTTGGGCATGAATGATTATATTTCGAAACCTATAAATGCAAATCTTCTTTTTGAAAAAATGTATGATTTAACTATTAAAAATTAAAAAAATGATAAAAAATGAATTAAAATGGGAGCCATTAAATGTTTGCAATTTGCAGTATCTGACAGAAATGATGGGCGGAAAAAATAATTTAATTAAAGGAATTATTGAGACGTTTCTTCAACAGGTTCCCGACGAATTAAATGGAATTAATACTGCCATTGAAAAAACAGATTACCAGACAATAAAAAGTTTGGCCCACACTATGAAGTCGTCGGTGTCCATCATGGGTATCTCCTTATTAATACCAATCTTACAGGAAATGGAAAATTTAGGAACTAATGCCACCGATATTGGAAGGGTCAAAGAATTAAGTTTAAAACTTAATCTTATCTGCCAACAAGCTTTTAAGGAAGTGGAGAATGCAAAAAATAATTACATCTAATAAAATTAAAAAACATTAAAATTAAAATCATGAGCAAAGAAAATCAAATTAATATTTTTATCGTTGAAGATAATCAAGTATTTACCTTAGCACTGAAAGCCGACATTGAAACTGCTTTTAAGAATTTGCCTGTTAAAATTTCTTCTTTCGAAACTGGGGAAGCATGCATGGAAAAATTTAAATCCGAAAAAGCTCAAGTAGTAATTCTGGATTACAATTTAAATAGCACTTATCCGAATGCCGCTAACGGTATACAAGTATTAGACTGGCTTAAAAAGGAAAACCCCGAGATCAATGTGATCATGCTTACAAGCGAGGATAGTATCGACATCGCTTCCAAATCATTTAAGCATGGAGCTGCAGATTACGTTGTAAAAACTGAAACTAAATTCAGAAAAATAAACTATTCATTATCTAATCTATTTAAGGTAATGGAAGCAAAAACTGAAGCAAAGAAATATAAACGCATTCTTATGATGGTATTTGCATGGGTGACTTTGCTAATTATAGCTACTGCTGTTATAAAGGTTTGCTATCCGCATCTTCTTTCTTAATTGTAAACTTTTAACTCATTACATTACTAAAATCTGGATGATAACCGATAACATGCAAATTAAAGAGGAAATCAATGTTTTTATTGTTGATGATAATAAGATATTTATTCAATTATTAAAATCTGTTATTGAGGTAGGATTTCAGGATGACAACATGCGAATTCATTTATTTGAAACAGGTGAACAGTGTACATTAAAGCTGAAAGACGCAAAACCGGAATTAGTAATTCTTGACTATTATCTTAATAGTAAATCCAGGAATGCCCCAAATGGACTCGAGATTTTAGATAAAATTAAAATGAATTGTGAGGATACTTATGTTATAATGCTAACAAGCAATGATGATATTGACATCGCGTTAAAATCATTTCATCATGGAGCATCGGATTACGTAATTAAAAATGATAAACAATTTGAAAACATTAAAGAGTCAATGACTAAAATTTTTGAGAGAAGAAGTTTGGATATTCAAAACCGCAAAAAAGCGAAAGTAGAATTGAGTTCCATACAAATTCAGAAAAATTTAGCGGAACAATCTAAGTTCTTTGTTGAAGAAAAAAATAAGAACATTACTGACAGTATTAATTATGCGAAGAGAATACAATTGGCAAAATTACCTCGTAAAGAAGATATATATGCATCGTTTTCTCAAAGTTTTGTTTTGTATAAGCCAAAAGACATTGTAAGTGGAGATTTTTATTTTTTTTATAAGAATAATGAATCTGTTTTTATTGTTGCAGCAGATTGTACAGGTCATGGTGTACCGGGAGCATTCATGAGCATGATCGGCTCTGAAAAATTAAGCGATGCTCTTGCAAATAGTAATGACACCTCCGAAATTTTGAAACATTTGAATAGAGGAATTAAAAACTCATTACATCAGTCAGACAGTAATGAATCAACCAGAGATGGAATGGATATTGCTATTTGCTCAATAGACTTAAAAACCCGAATAGTGAAGTACGCAGGTGCAAACAGACCCTTTTGGTTTATAAGAAACGGGCAATCGCAGATAGAGGAAATTAAAGGGACAAAAAAATCAATTGGCGGTTTAACAGACGATAACCAACATTTCGATACACACGAAGTAAAATTAGATGAAGGAGATACCTTTTACATTGCATCCGATGGTTATTCTGATCAATTCGGTGGAAAAAATGGAAAAAAATTGATGACTAGATTGTTTAAGGAAATACTTTGTAATATTCAGCACAAATCAATGCCGGAACAAGAGCAGCACCTGAATAGTTTTTTAGATAATTGGAAAGGCGGAGCAGAGCAAGTTGACGACATTCTGGTTATTGGAATAAGGCTATAACCGGGAAGTGTGAATGGTGTAACTAATATGAATAGTTCTGTAACCCTTATAACCACTCTATAACACACCTTTGTAACGTGAAAATTCTTTCACAACTAAATTAATTAAAATGAAAAAAATATTACTATTAGTAACCAGTGTTACTTTATTATCTATTCCGAAAGCAAATTTCGGACAAGCTCCTACTTTAGGTAGTGCAGCAAATTTTGCATTATTTACAACCGTGGGTGCTGTTACTAACAGTGGAATTTCCCAAATAACGGGGGATTTTGGTACGAATAGCGGATCAACCACAGGTTTTGGGAATGTTAACGGATCAATGCATAACCTTGATGCTGCAAGTTCATTATGCGCAAGTGATTTGTTAAGCGCATACAATCAATTAAACGCAACTGTTGCAACTTTTTTTCCTGCTCCTTTATTAGGAAACGGACAAATTCTTACTGCAGGAGTTTACTCTATTTCAGCTGCCGCAACTTTGAATTTAGATCTTACTTTAAATGGCCAAGGAAATCCAAACGCTGTTTTTATTATTCAAATTGGCGGACCGCTTTCTACAAACGCTGGTGCTAAGGTAAAATTAACCAACAGTGCAAAAGCATGCAATGTATTCTGGAAAGTAGATGGCTTAGTAAGCATGAGCGCAGGAACTTCAATGAAAGGAACCATAATCGCTAACAATGCTGCAATTAATATTAACACTGGCGACACTTTAGAAGGAAGAGCTCTTTCTACTTCCGGCGCCGTTACTACTAATGGCGTTATGGTTTATACACCGGTTGGTTGTGGAAGCCCTATTTTAATGGGACCAACTACACCTACTTTAGCTTCTACAGCATGTTATGGTTTATTTACTGCAAGTGGACCGATGACAAACACAGGAATTACAACTGTTTTAGGCGATGTTGGAACAAATGTTGGATTGTGTACAGGTTTTAATACTTTAAATGTTACCGGAACTGTTCATCCTATTCCTGATCTATCTACGAATGCTTGTGCAGTTGATTTAGGAAACGTGTATACTTACCTGAATACATTACCAAGTGATATTGAATTATTATTTCCTGCGCAATTTGGCGGAAATTTGGTTCTTACACCTCATACTTATGTTATGAACGCTGCAACTGTTTTAACGGATACACTTTTCTTAAATGCAATGGGTAGCCCGAATGCAGTATTTGTTATCAAAGTGAATGGCGCATTTTCAACAAGCACTTATGCAAAGGTTATTTTAACAAACGGAACGCAATCGAAAAATGTTTTTTGGTGTGTTAATGGTGCTGTAAGCATTAATAATTTCTCTGTTTTCAGAGGAACAATTATCGCTAACAATGGTGCTGTTAGTTTAAATACAGGTGTTACATTAGATGGCAGAGCATTTTCAACTACCGGTACATTTTTAACTGATGCAATGTCGGCCACAATGCCTGCAGGTTGTTTAGGAATGGGAATTTCTGAAAAGAATATAAGTACATCAAACACACTTACTATTTATCCAAATCCTTTTACAAATGAATTAGGTATTATCATAAATAATGCATCTAAAAGTAATAATGGTCAATTAATTATTTTTAATGTTTTAGGAGAAGTTGTTTTAACAACAAATGTAACTAAGCAATTAACGATGGTTGAAACAAGCAATCTGCCTTCCGGAATTTATTCTTACAAGGTGTTAGATAATAACAAAGTGATACAATGCGGACGATTGATCTCACAAAAATAATTTTCTCAAACTTAAATGCCCTCTGTACAAAATGCAGGGGGCTTTTTTATGCATAAAATTTCAATGTGTGAATAACATAACTTATTGGTAGAGTCCTGTAATAAGTAAACATCACAATTTATTCATCTTTGACGAGTGGAAATTCATTCACAATTAAAATTAAAAAAATGAAAAAATTAATACTTATGGTAACTACGGTTACCCTTTTATCTTTTCCGAATAATAATTTTGGTCAGGCGCCTACTTTAGGCACTACAGCAGATTTTGTTCTGTTTACTTCAAATGGAGCAGTAAGTAATACAGGTATTTCGCATCTTACAGGAAATGTAGGTACTAACGTCGGTTCTAGTGTGTCTTTTGGTAATGTGGATGGTGTTATGCACGATCAGGACGTAGCGAGCGGACAAGCATCAACAGATTTGTTGTTAGCTTATAATCAGTTAAACGCTGCAGTTCCAACTTTTTTTCCGGCACCTTTATTAGGTAATGGACAAATTCTTAATCCAGGTGTGTATTCTGTTTCGGGCGCTGCGACTTTAAATCTTGATTTAACTTTTAATGGATTAGGGAATGTAAACTCTGTCTTTATTGTTCAGATATCAGGTCCGCTTTCTACAAATGCAGGTTCAAAAGTAAAATTAATTAATGGAGCTAAAGCATGTAATGTGTTTTGGAAAATTGAAGGATTAGTTAGCATGGCCGCGGGAACTTCAATGAAGGGAACTGTTATCGCGAATAACGCCGCGATTAATATGAACAGCGGAGATACACTTGAAGGAAGAGCACTTTCAACAACAGGTGCAATTACAATTGACGGAATTTTTGCTTATACACCAATTGGTTGTGGAAGCCCTTTTCTTACAGGACCGACTGCTCCTGCATTAGCTTCTACATCTTGTTTCGCTATATTTTCTTCAGACGGACCTGTTACGAATTCAAACATAACGTATGCTACAGGTGATATTGGAACAAATTTAGGTTTATGTACAGGTTTTAATACATTGAACGTAGTTGGTGTTGTTCATCCAATTCCTGATGGAACTACAGCAGCATGTGCATCTGATTTATTAAATGTTTACACTTATTTAAACACTTTAAATTATGATATTGAATTATTGTATCCCGCACAATTCGGAAAAAATCTTGAACTTACACCTCATACTTATCGGATGAACAGCGCATGTACATTTGTTGATACTTTATACTTAAATGGACGCGGTAACCCTAATGCTGTATTTGTTATACAAGTTAACGGAGCACTATTAACGAGCACATACTCTAAAGTTTTATTAACGAATGGAACTCAGGCTAAAAATGTGTATTGGAAAATTGAAGGTGCAGTGGACATCAATGATTACTCTGTTTTTGAAGGAACAATTATTGCTAATAATGGAGCAATCAGTTTATATACCGGTGTAACATTAGACGGCAGGGCACTTACCACCACAGGAGCAGTGAATACAACAGCTATTACAGCTAACATCCCTTCAATTTGCTTAAGTACCGGTATCTCTTCTTTTGATAAAAATTTAAATGGAATGATAAATCTCTATCCAAATCCTTTTGCAACATCAACAGATATTACCATAAACAATACTTCAGGAATAAATAATTGTGAATTAAGATTGTTCAACATTCTTGGTGAGCAAGTGTTAATAACACCGGCATTAAAACAAATAACTATTATCGAAACAAATAAACTTCCTTCTGGTGTTTATTTCTACAAAATAATAAGCAGCAATAGAACTGTTCAGTCGGGAAAATTGATCTCGCAACAATAATTTACTAAAAAACAAAAAGCCCGCTGCACATGAATGCAGCGGGCTTTTTGTTTTTGACAACTTCAGTACTGACGGAATAATGTAATATTTAAAAATTATTATGCAATATTATTTTAAGTAAAGCAGCGCATCTTTATAACGTGGAAATATTTTCACTATTAAAATCAAATAAAATGAAAACGAAAAAATTATTGACACTTATTGCAATGGCATCCGTAATATTATTTAGCGGTTGTAAAAAAGATAAATACAAAGAAATTGTTAGCGTTTGCCCAATAGTATCCTCAACTAATCCGTCAAATCTTTCTACAGGTGTTCCGGTTGGACAAGTAATAACTGTAACCTTCAACGAAAAAATGAATCCTGCAACAATTACACAGCAATCTTTTATTCTTAAAGGAACAACTCAGGTTTTAGGCACAATTGCTTACGATGGAACTGGTACAACAATGAGTTTTACACCAACAACAAGTTTGACGCCAAATACCACTTATACTGGTAGAGTTACTACAATGGCAAAAGATGCCATGGGAAATGCATTACAAGCGGATTATGTATGGACATTTAGTACAGGTACAACTGTTCTGCCAACAGTAATTTCTACTGATCCGGCAAACAACGACACTGGTGTTTTTCTAAATAAAATAGTTACGGCAACCTTCAGTATGCCAATGAATCCAACAACAATTAATGCAACGACATTTTTGATGAAACAAGGTGCAACAATTGTAGCGGGAACGGTGACATACAACATCTCAACCGGTTATTTTACACCTTCTTCATCATTAATGCCAAACACGGTTTACAACTGCACCATTACTACAGGTGCTAAAAACACTTCAAACACTTCTATAGCGAGTGATTATATTTGGTCGTTTACCACTGGAACTGTAACAGCTCCAAAAGTTATATCAACCGATCCAATAAGCAACGCATCAAGTGTTTCTCTTACCAAAATAGTTACTGCAACTTTTGATACGCCAATGAATGCCGGAACCATTAATGGTACAACTTTTTTATTAAAAGAAGGAACAAATGCTGTTGCCGGAACAGTAACTTATGCAGGTTCAACAGCATCGTTTACCCCAACAAGTAATCTTTTGTCGGGAACAGTTTATACTGCTACAATAACAACAGGGGCGATGAATCCAAGCGGAACGCCAATAGCAAACAATTATATATGGAGTTTTACAACAGTGCCGCCTTTGGGTGCGCCTTCTGTAGACCTTCAATCTGTCGCGCGTTTTGGAATTATTGCTGGAGTTGGCGTAAGCAATAACGCCGGTTTCAGTATTATTAATAATTTGGATGTTGGAATAAGTCCTGGTGTTCGTTCATCAATTACAGGATTTCCTCCTGCTGTTGTTAATGGTGGAGCAATTTACGCTTCGGATGACATTGCCCCTCCTGGCGTAGCCGCTATGTTAACACAAGCTAAACAAGATTTAACGAATGCTTATCTTTTTGCAGAAGGTGCAACTGCACCCGCACCTGCAACAGTATCAGGTGATATTGGTGGTACAACTCTTGCCCCTGGAATTTACAAATCAACATCTACACTATTAATACAATCTGGGGATCTTACACTTGATGGTATGGGTGATGCAAACGCAGTTTGGATTTTTCAAATAGCTTCTGCTTTTACAACTGTTGGCGGTGCCGGCGGAAATATTATTCTGACAGGCGGTGCTCAAGCTAAAAATGTTTTTTGGCAAACGGGCAGTTCTGCTACTATTGGAAATTTTACTTCATTCCAAGGTACAGTATTAGCATTAACTTCAATTACTATGGGCTCAAATGCAACTGCAGTAGGAAGAATGCTTGCAAGAAACGGATCAGTAGTATTAACCAGCACAAACATTATCAATAAACCATAAATATGAAAACTAAAACTAATTTCATGAAAATTAAAAATATTACTTTACCTATTCTTATACTATTAGGTATTCAATCATCAGTTCAAGCTCAGGTTTCCGAATTCAAACAGCCTTCATGGTGGTTTGGTGCAGCAGCAGGCGCAAATCTGAATTTCTATCGCGGTTCAACACAAAAATTAAATTCTGATCTAACAACTCCGGTTGCTTTTCATAATGGATTTGGTGCAGGATTATACGTTGCTCCGCTTGTTGAATTTCACCGTCCGGATTCAAAATGGGGTGTAATTTTGCAAGCAGGTTATGATAATCGCAATGGTAAATTCAAAGAGGTATTTTCACCTTGCAATTGCCCAAGAGATTTATCTACAAAACTTAGTTATATAACCGTTGAGCCAAGTTTACGCTTCGCTCCGTTTAAATCCGGTTTGTATTTATATTCTGGTCCACGTGTAGCATTTAATTTAGAAAAATCGTTTGTTTACAAACAAAAAACAAATCCTGATTATCCTGAGCAAGTGGCGCAAGCTGATGTGAAGGGTAATTTAAGTGATGTGAACCAAGTATTGGTATCGATGCAAGTTGGTGCCGGATACGATATCCATTTGTCAGCAAAAACAAAACAGGCACAATTTGTATTATCACCTTTTGTTTCTTTTCAACCTTATTTTGGTCAGTCGCCAAGATCAATAGAAACATGGAATGTTACAACTTTAAGAGCG
>DATMPR010000180.1:0-14657 GCA_035567575.1 Bacteroidia bacterium | reverse complement strand
TCTTCATGACTCATTTCCTGATAGTAAAACATTTCAACCAACTCTTTATATTTTGGTTTCAGTTTATCTACAACATCATGCAGCAATTCTATTTTTTGTTTTTTGATAAAGTGTTCTTCAGGATCAAGGGTGCCTGATTTTATATTTTGCGATAACTGCTGGCCTTCTTCATTTACAAATTTTGTATCCAGCGAATAAGAATCGTTTTGTTTCTTTTTACGTAAATGGTCAATAGCATTGTTACTCGCAATTTTAAATAACCAAGTACTGAATGCGAAATTAGGAGTGTATTGTTCTAATCTTTTAAAAGCCCTTCCGAATGCTTCAATAGTAAGATCGTCGGCATCATCTTTGTTACCCACCATTTTCAACATCATAAAATAAACCGATTCCCTGTAACGATGCAATAATTCAGCATAAGCTTTTTGGTCGCCGTTATTTAAAGCAGCCTGAACCAGTTTATAATCATAAACAGCTTTAGTGGTGAGTTTATCGTTATTTCCTAATTCGTCCATTTATTTGGTTTGAAGAGCATTTTTGCAACGTGAAATATAGGGTAAATAAATAAAAGAACAAATTCGTACACAAAAGCCATCGCCCACAGATCCGGCTCATTGAATTTTTTTGAAGCCTTACGAAAGATAACCATTTGAAATATAATTTTCAATAAAAAAAGACCAAGTCCTATTAAAACTGTGCTTTTAAAGCAAAAAAGTACGACCAATACAGCATAAAAAAGATAGATGATGCTAAAATCAAAACCAATTTTTAAGCGTGACGCAGGTGCATATAAAGGTGCTGTTGTTAAATGACGAACTTTTTGCATACGCCAGTCGCGGAATGTTTTTTTTGCTTTTGAATATGTTATGGAATCGTGACTAATTAAAACATTTGTGTTTTCGGAAGTGGCGGCTTCATTCACAAACAGATCATCATCACCGGAATTAATCTGGTAATGACTGGAAAAACCTTTGTGTTTAAAGAATAAAGATTTTTTGTACGCTAAATTTCTTCCAACTCCCATATATGCTTTACCTTTCATACCCGCCGATAAATAACGTAATGCAATGGTAAATGTATCGAAGCGGATCAGTTTATTTAAAAAGCCTTGTGCTTTAATATAAGCACCATAACCTAAAACAATTTCTTTTGTACTGCTGAATCCGGACGCAATTTCTTTTAACCAGGTATTTGATGCCGGATAACAATCCGCATCAATAAAAACCAGATTTTCATATTTAGCACCTTTAATTCCAACCAGGATAGCGAATTTTTTTCCGTGCTTATAATTTTCATCTTCCTTAATAGTAATTTTTTTAAGGTTTGGGAAAATTCTTGCAAATTCATCTATAACGGTCTCTGTATTATCCCAGGAGCAATCATTCACAACAATAACTTCAAACTCGGGATATTCCTGGGTTAAAATTTTTGGTAAGAACTCAGTTAAGTTTTCATCTTCGTTACGCGCACAAATAATAACACTAACTGGTTCTGTACTTGTATTTGGCGTGCTCAAATTTGTTTTTAAAACGGCAACCGGCCAATAATTCAAAAAGTAATGAATGATGTGGATCAACAAAATAATACTGCCAAGTATAGACAATATCTCTTCAATACCTATATGATCAAATTGGGGCAAAGGCATGTCGCAAAGTTATCTGTGCAGTACCTGCTAAATATGAATATCTTTGCTTTTATTAAACAAAGAAATTAACAATAGCCGCAGATTTCACAGATAAACACGGATTGATCCATTCGGCGATTTTTGGATTATGAAAAATATTAAAGCTGTAATTTTTGATATGGACGGAGTGCTGATAGATTCAGAACCGCTTTGGCGTATTGCCATGATACAAGGTTTTGGTGATATTGGTGTTGAATTTACTGATGAGGATTGCAGAAAAACTACCGGTATGCGTTTTAAAGAAGTGGTTGAGCATTGGTTTAAGCATCACAACATAACTCACTCAACACCAATACAACTGAATGATGCAGTTCATAAACATTTAGTCGATTTAATTATTGCTGAAGGTAACGCAATGAAGGGTGCCATTGAGCTTTTGGATTTTCTTAAAATGAAAAAATTTCCTTTGGGTTTAGCTACTTCTTCGAGTCATATTTTGGTGGATGCAGTTTTACATAAAACACAAACTAAACCTTATTTCCATTCTATTACTTCCGCCGAGTTTTTGGAGTTTGGAAAACCTCACCCCGAAGTATTTTTGAAATGCGCCGAAAGTCTGAATATTTCGCCCAAAAACTGTCTTGTGATTGAAGATTCAATAAATGGGGTTTTGGCGGGAAAAGCAGCGGGTATGACCGTTATTGCTGTACCCGATGAGGAGCATAAAAACGATAATCGCTTTGAAGCGGCTGATTACAGACTTAATAACCTCTCAGATGTTATTAAATTATTCTAAAATTCACTAACGAGGGAATGTATCTTGTAAATTTGATCCATTGAAGTTTTCATTATTACATACTGACCCCAAAAGCAAGGCACGTGCCGGAACTTTAGAAACCGATCACGGAACAATTGAAACTCCTATTTTCATGCCCGTTGGTACTGCAGGAACCGTTAAAGCTGTTCACCAAAAAGAATTAAAGGAAGTTATTGGTGCGCAAATTATTTTAGGCAACACTTATCATTTGTATTTACGTCCGGGTTTAGATGTTATTGAACAAGCAGGCGGTTTACATAAATTTAATGGCTGGGATAAACCGCTTTTAACTGATAGCGGCGGCTATCAGATCTTTTCATTGGCAAATAACCGGAAATTAAGTGAAGAAGGCGCCGAGTTTATGTCGCACATTGATGGCAGCAAACATTTTTTTACACCTGAAAATGTAATGGATATCGAAAGAACGATTGGTGCGGATATCATTATGGCTTTTGATGAATGCACACCCTATCCTTGCGAATACGATTACGCAAAAAGATCGATGGGCATGACACACAGGTGGCTCGACCGTTGTATTGACAGATTTAAAACTACAAAACCAAAATATGGTTACCGGCAGGAATTATTTCCGATTGTGCAAGGAAGCGTTTATAAAGATCTGCGAATTCAAAGCGCGGAGTATATTGCATCAAAAAATTGTTTTGGGAATGCCATAGGCGGATTAAGCGTTGGTGAGCCTGCGGAAGATATGTACGCAATGACAGAAGTGGTTTGTGATATTTTACCAAAAGAAAAACCGCGTTACCTAATGGGCGTTGGTACACCGGTAAATATTTTAGAGAGTATTGCGTTGGGTATTGATATGTTTGATTGCGTAATGCCAACACGGAATGCCCGTCATGGTTTATTATTTACAAAAAACGGTATCATCAACATAAAAAACGAAAAATGGAAAAATGATTTTTCACCATTGGATGAAACAAGCGATTGTTTTGCCGATCTGCAATATACAAAAGCGTATTTGCGTCATTTATTAGTATGCGGAGAAATTTTAGCATCACAAATTTCGACTTTACATAATTTGCATTTTTATTTATGGCTGGTGAAAGAATCCAGAAGAAGAATCATTGACGGATCATTTACAGAATGGAAAAACAAAATGGTTGTACAATTAAATCAACGTTTATAGTTTGCTGACGATAATTGATAAATACATTTTAAAAAAATTTTTAGGGACCTACGTCTTCTCAATCGCTCTAATATTGGCCATTTTTATTGTATTCGACATTAAAGATAAAGTTCAAACCTTCAGCACCGAAAATATTCCGAATAAAGAAATTATTTTTGACTATTACTGCATGTTCATTCCTGTTTACGGGAATATGTTTAGCCCGCTGTTTACTTTTATTTCCATTATATTTTTCACTTCTAAAATGGCGCACCGCACCGAATTTGTGGCTATTTTAAGTGCGGGTGCAGGTTTTAACCGGATCCTTAAGCCTTATTTGATCGGCGCATTCATTATTGGCTTTTCTTCTTTTTTATTAAATCACTTTGTAATTCCAAAAGCGCAAAAAATAAAAATTGGTTTTGAAGATAGATGGATAAACAAAGGTTTTGTATCCGATGACAAGAACATTCATAAAATAATTGCAGCCAACACGGTTTTGTATATGGAAAGTTATGATAACCGCATTAATACTGCGCGTAAAGTTTCGTTGGAAAGATTTTCCAACAATAAGCAAACTTATTTTCTTACAGCCGATGAAATGAAATGGGATACCATTCACAAGGAATGGATCATGACCAATGTTTTCGAAAAAACGATCTTGCAGCAGGATCACCTGGACACCTTGAAAAATCAAAAACCAATTCATAAAGAAATACACAAAAGTTTTGTAACCAAAAAAATGAAAATGGATTTTAGTCCGAACGACATGTGGCGCTACGAAAGTAAAATCGAAACCATGAACACCCCTGAACTTACAAAATATATTGCGCGTGAAAGACTAAAAGGCTCGAATCAAATAGAATTTTTTGAAGTGGAATTGCACCGGAGAACTTCTTTTCCGTTCGCCACATTTTTGCTGACCATTATTGGTTTGGCAATTTCATCACGTAAAGTTCGCGGCGGTGTTGGTTTGCAAATTGCTTTTGGTATGGTATTAAGCTGTGCTTATATTATGTTGATGTATGTGTTTACAACAATAGCAACAACGGGAAATACGCCGCCTCTATTTGCAGTTTGGGTGCCGAATATTATTTTTTCGTTTGTGGCTTTTTATTTTTATAAAACAGCGCAACAGTAAAACATGCCTAAGCTGATCACTCAAATACAGAACAAATACACGCCATTACAAATAATTCTGGGTGCAGGAATTCTATTTCGTTTAATCGCTGTTATTTTCTCGAAAGGTTTTGGGTGGTTTGATGATCATTTTTTAATTGTGGAAGCCGCGCAAAGCTGGGTAGATGGTTTCGATTATAATTATTGGTTACCTGATCCTAATTTTCCCGATAGGCAGCCGCAAGGGCATCCTTTATTTTATACCGGTTTACATTATCTGATTTTTAAATGCTTTGCGTTTACGGGAATTAATGATCCTCAATTAAAAATGACCTTCGTGAGATTGCTTCACGCATTATTTTCACTCACTATTATAACTTATGGTTATAAAATTGCTGAACATTATTCCAATAAAAAAGCTGCCATTTACGCCGCGACATTTTTATCGCTGTACTGGTTCATGCCTTTTTTAAGTGTGCGGAATTTAGCTGAGTTCGTTTGTATTCCTCCATTATTTATTGCGACCTGGCTTTTAATTAAAGAAAAAAATGTCCGGAATTATTTATTTGCAGGGCTCTGGATCGGCATTGCATTTTCGGCGCGCTTTCAAAGTTTATTTTATGCAACAGGAATTTTAATTGCATTGCTAATTTATAAAACCAAATTAAAATATTTAGTCACTTGCGCTGTTGGATTTTTAATTACCATTTTAATTACACAGGGAGTTGTAGATTATTTTATTTGGGGAAGAGGTTTTGCCGAATTTTTAGCTTACGTCAATTACAATTTACATAATGCCGAATTGTACGGAAATAATATCTGGCACATGTATTTCGATCTTATATTAGGATTATTGATTCCGCCATTGAGTTTTTTATTATTTGGCGGCTGGCTCATCAACTGGAAAAAAATTCCCATTCTCTTCTGGCCGGTTTTTATTTATCTCGCTTTTCATATTTATTTTCCCAATAAACAAGAACGATTTGTTCTCACTATCCTTCCAACTCTAATTTTAAGCGGAACTATTGGTATGTTTGTCATTTACGAAAAGTACAAAACAAAAGTAAAACCCGGATTATTTAAATTTTCAAAATGGTTTGTAATAAGCTTGAATACAATTTTCTTAATTATTTTTTCTTTCACTTATTCCAAAAAAAACCGCTGTGAAGCCATGTATTTTCTTTATAAACAACCCGATCTGCGAATGGTAATGGTTGACGACAGCAATAAGGATAATGATTTCACTATGCCTCCATTATTTTATTTAGGAAAATGGTATTCGGTTTATGGCATAACAAAGAAATTTACGCCGGATAGTCTGGCTGAAAAATTTAAGCATATTCCTGCAGAAACAAAACCTAACTACATTGTGTTCTGGCAAGCCGAAAATATTGAAGCGCGTGTTGATAGTTTTAAAAAGCGTTTCCCAAATACAACGTATGTTACAACCATTGAGCCAGGATTCATTGATAAAACTTTAAAGTGGTTAAACCCAGTAAATGACAATCAAACTACGTATATTTACAAAATAAATGACTAAGATCTTAATAAAAAAAGCGAATATTGTAAACGAAGGTGAGATCTTTACCGGCGATGTTTTAATTGAAGATAAGATCATTACATGTATCGATCGTGAAATTGAAGAAACGGGTGCAAAAGAAATTAATGCTGAAGGCCTACATTTATTTCCGGGATTGATCGACGACCAGGTTCATTTCCGTGAACCGGGACTAACTCATAAAGGTGATATTTTTTCAGAAGCAAAAGCGGGAGTTGCAGGCGGTGTTACTTCTTTTATGGAAATGCCTAATACGGTTCCGCAAGCTACAACCCTCGTTGAATTAGAAAAAAAATATTCGCGCGCGGCAGAATGTTCGTTAGCTAATTATTCTTTTTTAATGGGCGGTACAAATAATAATCTCGAAGAAGTTTTAAAAGCAGATTATTCGAAAATTGCGGGGCTTAAATTATTTTTAGGTTCTTCTACCGGTGACATGTTAGTTGATAATGAAAAAGCATTAGAGGGATTTTTCTCGAAGGTAGAAGCGATCATTTGCACACACTGCGAAGATGATGTCATGATAAAAGAAACACAGAAGCGCATTATTGAAGAATACGGCGAAGATATTCCCGCTTACTTCCATCCTGTTATCCGCAGCGAAGAAGCCTGTTACCGCTCTTCATCAGCAGCTGTTGCATTAGCAAAAAAGCACAATACGCGTTTACATGTTTTTCATATTTCAACAGCTAAAGAATTAAGTTTGTTCACCAATAAAATTCCTTTAAAAGAAAAACGTATTACCGCAGAAGCCTGTATTCACCATTTATGGTTTACTGATGAGGATTATAAAATAAAAGGTAATTTTATTAAATGGAATCCTTCAGTTAAAACGCAATACGACCGCGATAAAATTTTTGAAGCAGTTTTAAACGGAACAATTGATGTGGTTGCAACTGATCATGCACCACATACATTAGAAGAAAAACAACGATCTTATTTAAAAGCGCCAAGCGGCGGTCCGCTAATACAGCACAGCTTGCAAGCCATGCTGCAATTTCATAAACAGGGAAAAATTACATTGGAGAAAATTGCAGAAAAAACAGCTCATAATGTTGCTGATCTTTTCAGAATTGAAAACCGCGGTTATATTCGCGAAGGTTATTTTGCGGATCTTGTTTTGGTTGATCTTAATAAAGCACAAACGGTAACTAAACAAAACATTCTGTATAAGTGCGGATGGAGTCCGTTTGAAGGTTATACATTTAATAGCGTTATCGAAAAGACATTTGTTAACGGAAATTTAGCATTCGATAATGGTAAATTTAATGAGAATATTAAAGGCGACCGGTTACGTTTCA
Organism: Bacteroidia bacterium; assembly: GCA_035567575.1. Classification (GTDB taxonomy): domain Bacteria; phylum Bacteroidota; class Bacteroidia; order B-17B0; family Aurantibacillaceae; genus JAHEYG01. The sequence continues at coordinate 7,109 of DATMPR010000180.1, read as the reverse complement.
AAATAGAATAGTTTCATCGGGCAGAACACTCAATTCATCTATCTTAATATTAGCGTCACTTTAAATTTCCTTTTTAATAATACGCCGTAACTTACTTCGCATCGTAAAACTAATGTTATGTTTAAAACGATCAGATTAAAATTGCTTACACTTCTTATGTTACTTGTTTGCGCAACTATTATTTCTTCCGTAATTGGCTACAATTGTTTAATGAAAAGTCAGCGTGAACTTTCAGAAATTTCTCAGCGAATTGAAGCGACCTATTTTTTGCTTTTAAAGGATGTAAACGTTACACGAACTTTCTTTGAAAATGAAACTATAAATCCAAAATATTTTGAAACGGGAAAAAGCAAATTACTTGATATGCATTACAGTATTTGTAAACAAATTTTTATATCACTCGAAAAGCTTAGCCGGCGTCAATCTGCATGTAATTTTGAATTAGACGAAATAATTATAAAGCTAAAAAAAGACCTTTCGCTTTATAATTCCTTAACACTACGCATCGAAAAACGAATTTTTGAAAGAGGTTTCAAAGATTATGGAATTGAAGGGAAAATGAGGAATTATGCGCATGAACTTGAAAACTATTCAAACGAAATAGGGCTCATTAATGTTCTGCAGTTAAGAAGGCACGAAAAGGATTTTATTATACGGCAGGAAGATATTTACATTGACAAATATAAAGATCTTATCGGAAAAGTCAGGAATAAAGTGGTGAATAACCATTCCATAACATCAGGCAAACGGATTGCCATACTTAATGCGCTTGACTATTATTACTTCTATTTCAACAGGCTTACATTGTATGCAAAGAGAATTGGCTTAAAAACTACAAGTGGTCTAAAAACCGAAATTGATGCTAACATTACAGGCCTTGAATTAAAATTCAATACAATGTTGAAAATGGCATTAAAAAAAGAAAATGAGGGGCTGCAAAATATACAAACGGTATTCATTATTTCGTTATTGATTTTTCTTGCCTTCAGCGTAGTAGCCGCCATGTACATTTCAAAAAGAGCATCACGATCTATAATTGATCTAAAAGAAAAAATACTGGAATTTGTTAAGAGTGATTTTACTGTAAGGACGATCATCCCCATTACCGATTCAAAATACGAAGTGGATATTTTAGCCAATAACTTTAGCATCATGGAACAGCATATTGTAAATCAAATGACAGCCTTGAAACACACTAATAAAGAGCTCGAAATGCTTTTTTACAGATCTTCGCATGATATAAGAGGACCACTTACAACCATGAAGGGATTAATTAATTTGGCGACACAAGAAGTATCAGACCCAAAAGCGCTGGCCTATTTCTCCATGGTAAACCAATCCTGCATGAAGCTTAGCGACATAGTTGACGAGCTTGGAATGGTGAACCTGATCAAAAGCGAAAAAATCAAGACTGAGAATATTGAATTTGAAACGTTGATCAGGTCTGTGTTCAAAGAATTTAATCAGGCAGATCTTTATAATGACATTTTACTTTCTACCAGCATTAACTTAAAAGAAACCTTTTATTCTGATCCCAAACTGGTTGAAACGATTTTCAGGCAGTTGATCGAAAACAGCATAAAATACAGCAAAAAAAGAAATGGCATTAGTTATGCCAAAGTATTTGTATCTGAAGAAAAAAATAATTTTTTAAAAATTATTGTTGCCGACAATGGAATTGGAATAGAAAAAGAATACCATGAGAAAATATTTGAAATGTTCTTTAGGGCAACCAATGTATCGAAAGGTACCGGTATGGGTCTGTTCATTGTCCAAAACTCCCTGCAAAAACTGAATGGTGCGATAAGCGTTGAAAGCGATACTGCTGTCGGAACCACGTTTACCATACTTCTGCCAAATAAAAAGAATAAAAAAAACGCAATGGAAAGGATCATTCAAAAAAAATTAAATACAGCGGTCACGGATAATCTTATTCTCAATTACATTTGATAAGTGTTTTGTCAATTATTAACAAAATAATATTTTGCGGCCATTATTTATGCCTGAAAATAGATAAGTGTGAAAAGTGTCGGCTATTTCAAGATAATTAAAAACTAATTCGTAATTTTAAAAGCCTCTTTAACCGGGGATTTTTTTATTAAAATGGTAATAGTAACTTTAAATAACATTCTGCCTCACGTTGTAAAAACTGCAAAAAAGGCCGGGACCTTTATAAAAAAAGAACGCGAAACATTTACGCCTGATAAAATTGAAATAAAAGGTTTAAACGATCTGGTGAGTTACGTTGATAAAACTGCGGAAAAATTAATTGTTGAAGATCTTAAAGAATTAGTCCCTGAAGCAGGTTTTATTGTAGAAGAAAATTCGATTGACGGCAGAGGTGAATACAATTGGATCGTTGATCCATTGGATGGCACAACAAATTTTATTCATGGTATACCTTGTTATGCTGTAAGCATTGCTTTAGAACATAATGGTGAAATTATTTTGGGAGTTGTGTATGAAGTCAGCCGCAACGAATGTTTTACGGCGGTGCGCGGCGGAAAAGGCGCATACTTAAATAATAATCCTATTCGTGTTTCTCAAAATGAAACACTCTCAAAAAGTTTAATTGCAACCGGTTTTCCTATTTACAATTTTGAACGTTTGGATAATTATTTAAATGCTTTAAAATATTTCATGAAGCACACTCATGGCGTAAGACGAATTGGTACTGCTGCAGCTGATCTGTGTTATTTAGCTTGCGGACGGGTTGATGCTTTTTTCGAATACAATTTAAATGCATGGGATGTCGCAGCAGCTTCTTTAATAATTGAAGAAGCCGGTGGAACCGTTACTGATTTCAAAGGCGGAAATAATTTTTTATTCGGAAAAGAAATTTGCTGTACGAATGGTGTATTAATGGAAGAGTTTGAGGAAGTGATTCAGAAATATTTTCTTTAAGAATTAACGCCTTTCTTCTTCACAATACAAACACATCTGAATCCCAGCCATGCAGTTGGTTTTATATAAGGAATATCCTTTCCTACTCTGCACTCTTCTAAATTATTTCTCCAGCCACCGCCTTTACAAATACCTTTTTCATTTACCATTTCAGCAACATTGCCGATCATATTATACAAACCAAAATGGTTTTTACAATATGAATAAACCGGAGCAGTAACATCCGCATTATCTTGAATTATTCCATTCCAACCAAGTGTATCGCCTTTAGGAAGTCTGCGGTTTGATGTCATTCTCCCCTTTTCATCTTTTCCCCGATTAGAAAAAACATTATACCCATCACCATAATTTCCATTATTACTTAAAAATTCCCATTCTTGTTTGGTTGGTAAACGGTATTCGAAATCTATCAAATCGTATTTTTTTGAAATGCACATAAATTCCTGCACGCGCTCGGTTCTCCATTTGCAATATTCAATAGCTTGCTCGTAAGAAATTCCCACTACAGGATAATTTCTGTAAGCGGGATGCCTTAAATAGTACTCTACATACGGTTCATTATATGCAGCTTTATCGCGCCAAACCAAAGTATCCGGTAATACTGCTTTGTATTCATCAGAATAATATCCGTATTTTGTAAAAATCCAAAACTGATATTCTAACCAAGAGAAATTACTAACTTCCGTTTCATCCGCATATAAAGTATCATTGATCTTAACAGTTCCGGGAGGAAGAAATTCTTTTTTCCTTCCTTCGTTCACACTGCGGTAGGCAAGCTTTTTTGGAATAAAAGCTGCTATCAAAAAGATAAGACTGCCGAATAAAAGTAGTTTTCTGATCATAAATACATTTCGTTTTAAAGCCGCAGATTTCGCGGATTATAAGCAGAGATCACATCATCTGCGAAAATCTGTGCAATCTGTGCAATCTGTGGCTAAATTTCTAAAGCTTTTTTAAAATCAGCTATGTTTTCCGCATCTACAGACTTAAAAATAAACTTCCGGCTATTTTGTTTAACAGTTGAATTGAATTGTTCGTTATTACACACATATAAACTACCACCCGCCACTATGCACAAACTATATTTTTTTCGTGTATCATACATAAAACTGTAAGAGTTGTTACTCATATTATATACAATATTACTTCCCATATCCACCAGGTAAACAATTGTAGGGTCCAACGGTACGGAAGTTGAAGAGTAGTAATCAGGTTGGATAACCGGTCCCTTTGGCATCGAGCGCGGACAATCAGAATTATAAATTCCAAAATTGCTTACCTGAAATACACGTAATACTTTGTTTTGTACACCTGCGTTTTTATTTTGGTTGGCGTATTGCGCTTCCATATCACGCTGTACACGTATTTGTTCTTTCAATAATTCAGCGCTTAGTTTTTTCTGCTCTTCAACATATGCTTTTTGTTTCGCGGCCATTTCATCTTTTAATTTTTGCCCGTCAGCAGCGCGTTTATCTAATAATGTATTGTACTCATTAAATTTCTTTTCGTAAACCTTTGCGGCGGTTTCGTAACATTCTCCTGTTAAAACAGGATACACTACAAATTTTTCTTCGCGTGTTCTGTTCTTTAAAGTGAGAATGTAATTTTTTCCTTTTTGCGGTCCGGCAGAAATTATTGCGCTGTTCCAGGTTGTTTGACTAATTTCTTTTGAGTAATTTTTATTTTCGTTCCCCACTTCAAATAAAACATTCTTAAATGCTACTAATTCGGGAAAATCTTTAAAATCGACATCCAGATTAATTTGTGGACGACCTGTTGGTTTAGTAGGCTTGCCTGGTTGTTGCGGTGAAGGTAATGCAACTATTTTTTTATCGTACACCGTTTTAACGCTGTCGATCTTTTTAGGAATGTATTCTATTTTCTTTTCTATGTTTTTTTCGGTAATACTTTTTTGAGCTTGCGGTAAAACATTTGGCGGCCTGTCGTTAGCATTCTTATAAGCTGAAGGTGTATCGTGTTTGATCACGTTCCACTTTTGTGCGGCTGTATCTAAATAATATTGATTATAAGTATCGGTTGGATATTCGGAAGCGAATTCAATAGTAATTGGCGCGGCAGGACTAATAAATACTTCTTCACCATTCTGAAATCCTTTTACATCAAACATTCCCGCGCTTTCAAACGTATATGAAGTGCCCGCGCTGTCATAACGCATCGGAATTCCGCTGGCAATAATATCAGCCTGATCATGAAATTCGCGGTACTGAATTTCTACATCACCAACAATTTGCTCGCCTGCTTTATTAACGAAAGCATTTTTAGGAATTTTTAATTTAGTAGAAGTATGATGAGCGAGTTCTCCGCCTTTGGCGTTATTAACCTTGTACGAATTGTAAGGAACATTTAACTTTTGTGAAGGAGGCGAAATAAATGTTTTCCTAGTACCTGGCTTTTTATTTTCGGTTAAAGTATTTGTTTTTTCATTTGTTGCTGTTTGTTTATTTGATCTATTAGAAACTGTGAGGTAAGTTACCGTACACACAACGGCTATTCCTGCTATTACTGCCGCGTAGGTTGCTTTTTTGTTTTTGAAAAAACTAACATCGCTACGGGCTCGCTGTATGCTTTGTTCTTTAAACTGTTTGACTAAATTGTCAAAATCTTTGTTTTTATTGATCTCCTCGTCACTTATCTTTGGGCGATTCAGATTAAATTTTGGTTCCATATCAAATTTTAAAATTCGTAATAGTTTTTTTAAGGCGTTCTAATATCCTGTACATTCTAACTTTGGCGTTGTTCTCTGTTATGTTTAGTATTTCTGCTATCTCTTTAAAAGGACGGTGTTCAAAAAAACGCAACTCTATCATCTGGAGATCATCTTCTGGTAATTGTTTTATCATTTGCTGCAATGCCGGAAGATATTCTTCAAAAAATGGTTCCTGAACTTCTTCATAAATATTTTTTAAGTCGCCAACATCTGCATTAATTGCCCGTTTATTTTTTTGATCGCGGAACAATTGCATCACTTCGCTATGTGCTATTCTGAATAACCAGCTTGCAAAAGGAACACCTTTATATTCGTAACGGTTAATATTAGTAAGTGCTTTTAAAAACACTTGTGAGGTAATATCGAAAGCGGAATCTTTATCTTCCATTCTTTGATATACATAACCGAAAATTTGTTTATAGTACTTATCGTACAGCGGACCAAAGCGTTCAGGATTTAGTTTCGCAGCTTCGATGATTAATTGCTCGTCGTGCAACTGGGTAGCGGTATGATGGTATCTGGGGTTAAAACTCATAAAGGCTGCATAAGCAATACATCCTTATAACAAGTTATGGCCCTTAGGGTTACGCCAAAATTTCAAAAAACGTTATTAGTATAACTAAGTAATTGATTATCAGTTACAGAACTTATTATTTTATTGAGTGAAACAATCTAAATTCATGGCGAAATAAGCTTTTTAATGAGTGAACAGAAGAAATACGGAGTGAAATTTCAGCTCTTTTTTGAAGGTTTCTTGAGTTTTTCAAGATTCCGCTCAAGATATTTTTTGCTCGGTAAAAGTGATTGCTGAATTCGCTCGGCATAATAGATCGAATCTAAAATGGCTTTGTTCTTTGAGTCCACAATTTCTTTTTGATGTTCGATCAGTTTATTTTTTTCGCTTAATTGATTATTGATCCGCTTCCTGATCTTATTCGACCGGTACAAACTAAAAGCAACGATCCCCACAAAAATTAAAACAACTATGCCTCCAACAATTAAATAAAGCTGACGGTTTATCTGCGTTTCTTTTTCTTTCTGAATTAAATTAAGTTCATTGATCTTCGCTTCATTCTTCACCGATTCGTATTTTTCACTCAACTCAGCCATAATTTTTGAATTCTCAAATTTCACCAAACTATCATGGTACTCCGCAAAACGCAAAGCATAAGCCGAACTCCGTTCGTAATTACCAATATTTTTATAAGCACGCGCGTATTCGTAAAACATATCGCCAATAACAACATAATCTTCATTTTCCAACGCCATTTTTTTTGCCATGTCTAAATAATGAAGAGCGGAATCTCCAAACGCCGCACCGCCCTCATCTGCGAACATGCGGGCCAACTGATATTGCGTGTAATAATGAAGGTCGGTTGATTTTAATTCGCCGCTTAAACTTAAAGCCATTCTAAAAGCCGCTTCTGCCTGCTTATAGTTATTTGCATCCGTCTCTATTAAACCAATGCACTGATAA
>DATMPR010000179.1:0-3422 GCA_035567575.1 Bacteroidia bacterium | reverse complement strand
GTGTTTTCGGTGGATGATTATTTTACGGATATAATTACAAACGAGTATAGATTTGAATTCGATAAAAATCATTTAGCATATAAGAAGTGTGAAGAAAACACCGGGAAGAATATGCAGAAAGGTGTTTCAAAAATTTTCGTTGATAATGTGTTCAGCTTAGAGTGGGAAATGGAACCTTATTTTAAATTGGCCGCAGAATTTAAATACCACATTTTTGTGTTAACAGTGGAGAATCGGAATAAAAACAAAAACATTCACGGCATTTCGGCTGAACAAATTGTAAAAATGGCCGAAAAATATAAGGTAGTTTTAATGTAACTAATTGCTTTCCCGAGTGTAATATGGGACTGTTGATAACCTCTCTTTTTGTTAATCAAAATCCAATTAATCATTGGATGCCTTGCACTAAAACCGTAAATTTAGCACGTTTAAAATCCATTTAGAAAATTCAAATTATGAAGGAAGTATATATAGTCTCTGCAGTTAGAACAGCAATGGGTTCCTTTGGGGGAACATTAGCCGGAGTACCGGCAACAAAATTAGGAGCAGCCGCAATTAAAGGTGCAATTGACCATGTTGATCTGGACCCTAAATTAGTTACAGAAGTTTTTATGGGTTCGGTTTTGCAAGCAAATCTCGGACAAGCACCGGCTCGTCAAGCCGCAAAGTTTGCAGGTTTACCGGATAACGTAAATTGTACAACAGTAAATAAAGTTTGCGCATCAGGAATGAAGGCAATTATGTTAGGTGCACAAAGTATTATGTTAGGCATAAATGATGTAGTTGTTGCGGGTGGAATGGAAAACATGAGTCAAGTGCCATATTATTTAGAAAACAATCGCTGGGGCGCAAAATATGGTCACGGACAGGTGATCGATGGTTTAGCAAAAGATGGTTTAACGGATGTTTATGGAAATTTCCCAATGGGAAATTGCGCTGAGCTTTGTGCGAAAGAAAAAAATATTACACGCGAACAACAGGATGCATTTGCGGTTGAATCTTACAAACGCTCAGCTGCGGCCTGGACTGCCGGAAAATTTGCAGATGAAATTGTGCCTCTGATTGTAAAAACAAAAAAAGGTGAAGTTGAATTCAAAGAAGATGAAGAATATAAAAATGTACACTTCGATAAGATTCCCGTTTTAAAACCTGTCTTTTTAAAAGATGGAACTGTAACTGCAGCTAATGCTTCAAGCATGAACGATGGAGCAGCAGCAGTAATTTTAATGAGCAAAGAAAAAGCGGATGCATTAGGCATAAAGCCATTAGCAAAAATAAAAGGATTTGCTGATGCTGAACAAGCACCGGAATGGTTCACTACAACACCAAGTTTAGCTGTTCCAAAAGCAGTTGAAAAAGCAGATTTAAAAATGAGCGACATAAATTATTTTGAATTGAACGAAGCTTTTGCAGTTGTTGGAATTGTAAACATGCAGATAATGAAATTAGATGCATCAAAAGTAAATGTAAATGGAGGTGCAGTATCACTCGGACATCCATTAGGAGCTTCAGGCGCGCGTATTATTTGTACTTTGATAAACGTATTGAAACAAAATAAAGGAAAATACGGTGCAGCCGGAATTTGTAACGGAGGAGGAGGAGCAAGCGCAATGGTTATTGAAAGTATGTAAGCCACAGATTGCACAGATTAGCACGGATGCTTTTGTTTTTAATCTGCGAAAATCCGCGAAATCTGCGGCTAACTTTTGTGAGTAAAAACTAAATAATAGTATGTATTACGGAATCTGTTTATTAAGTATTGTTCCTTGCCGCAAAGAAGCCTCTAATGCTTCTGAAATGGTAACGCAATTATTATTTGGTGAACATTACAGCGTAGTTGATCAAACGGAAACCTGGTTGAAAATAATTTCAGCTTACGATAAATACGAATGTTGGTTAAACATAAAACAACACACAAAAATTTCGGAAGCCACTTTTAAATCATTAGAATCAAAAAGCCTGGTTATCGTTACCGAAATAAATCAAGCAATTACCAATAAAACTACCGGACTAGGTTTTCCGGTTCTTATAGGCTCCACATTGCCCGGTTATTCAAACAAGGAATGTAAAGTGGAGGATTTTATTTTTGGTTTTGAAGGAAAAACTTTCATATCAAACGTAAAAAAAACGACAGAAGAACTTTTAGCAACAGCAAAATTATTTTTAAACGCACCTTATTTATGGGGAGGAAAAAATATTTTCGGAATAGATTGCTCCGGCTTCACACAATTAGTTTACAAATTAAATGGTTACAAATTGCCACGTGATGCCTGGCAACAAGCAGAGTTAGGCAGCCCTTTAAATTTTGTTGAAGAAGCCCAGCCAGGCGATCTGGCTTTTTTTGATAATGAAGAAGGAAAAATCGTTCACGTTGGCATTATTTTAAGCAACAACGAGATCATTCATGCATCAGGAAAAGTCCGCATTGATAAATTTGACCACTATGGTATTTTTCATTCTGAAAATAAAAAGTATTCACATATGTTAAGGGTGATCAAGAGAATTAGTTAACTACCTATTCAAATAACCGCTCGCTTCAGCGCCGTATAATTTCTTGCCGTTCTGATAAACGCTTACAAATGCATCTGTAATTCCTAAACCTACTAATTGTTCACGCAATTGTTTTGCAAATTTAGCATCCGTGAAATTTCCTACGGTGTAAATGTAAAGAGCGTTAATTAATTTATTTTCTACCGGCCAGGTATTAATTTTCGAGAAGTTAGCTGCAATATCTGCAGGAACCTGATTGCGGTAAGCGCCAATCTGCACTTTAAATGAAATTCCTTCTTCTCCAACTTTCACGCCATTCTCCGCAGTAGGAGGAGGACCGCTTGTAACTCCATTCGTAAATGGTGTAACGGTCGGCTGAACTCCGCCTGTATTGTTATTAGTTGCCGGTGCAACAATACCTGTACCGCCAGTCGGGAATACGATCGGATTCTCAGGTTCCATTCTTAAATTAACGCTATCGGTTTTTAAACGCTCGCCTTCAGCAAATGTTACGCGCTTACCATTGTAATATGCAGAAACAAACGCGTCTCTAATTCCCAGATCAACAACTTTTGTTTTATCAGTCATTAATTTTTCTTTCACATTATAAATACCTGCAGTGTAACGGTATAAACCGCTTGGTAATTTCTCAGTGTAGATCGGGCTCAAATTAAATAATTGTCCGCGTGTTACCTGCCGCGAGTAAACACCGATTTGCACTGTCATCAATAAGCCATTTATTTGTTCTAACTCTTTTATTACTGTAACAGGTTCTGTATTTGCAGTAATTGGATTTGCATTTACAGGTGGCACAAATGTATTTTTAGGAATGTTGTTGTTAGTTGTAATACCTGCGCTGATATTTGGAGCAAGATTAATTTCTTTCCCGTCTTTCTGTAAAATGTTAATGGTTTCGTTAAGTGTAATGCGTC
>DATMPR010000178.1:0-3548 GCA_035567575.1 Bacteroidia bacterium | reverse complement strand
TTTTTGTTTTTCCAGTCACTAGCGCTGATCAGCATATGCTTCGCTACCAAAAAATCATTCTTCATTAAAATTTCATTGGTGCGATATTTATCAATAGTGATTTCTGAACTTGATTTATCAGAACCATTATAAGACAAACCAACCTGCTCTAATTTTTCCTGAACAGAACCATCTTCACCGGGACGACCATGCAGCGCAATAAATACCTGACTCACTTCCTTGGCTAAATCATTGTATGATAACAATTGAGGTGCCTGTAAATTATGTAACGAAGCGTATTTTTCAGTAATCGTCTTGCATTCGTTTAATATTTGCTTAATGATAGGATGAACTTTGTACGCATTCATTTTTTCTTTAATATCATCAGCATTGTCCTTTAACAAGAGGTTAATGGGAATTTTATACATCAAATGATTATCATGATCGCCGGTTAAGAAAACAGGAACAGGCGCATACTTTTCGGATGAAGCTAATTTTTCGTAAATATTTCTGCCGCTTTCCACTGAAATATGCCGCTCCGAAGAATAGCCGCCCAATACAACTGCAACTTTAATTTTATTACCTCCTGCATTTTTTTCATGGCTGATACTTTCATCTAATTGTTTCAAAAGATGATCATAATTTGCCGCGCCTTTTAAATTTTTGATCCGTTTTGCTAAGGACGTTCGGATAATGAAAGTTAAAAACTGCGATGGATTTAAACCAATTTCAGCCGCCTGATGAAAGAAAAAAGATGACGGCATCATACCCGATGTCGTGTTCGGGTCGTTCAAAAATATTTTTCCCTCTTTACTTAAAAAACCATCTATACGGGCGTAAACATCAAAATTTAATTCGTAAAATAATTTTTCGCAATCTTTTCTAATTAGATTTATTTGTTCGTCGGGCAGATCAATAGGTGTGATCTTCCGTGATAATCCCGGCATATATTTGCTGCGGTAATCAAACAATTCTTTTCCTTTGCGTATTTCAGTTGGAGGTAATGCAATTGCTTTTCCTTTTTCGTCTTCAAGTACAATGCAGCTGAATTCTTTTCCCTCAATAAATCCTTCTATTAAAACAGTGCTTTCTCCATCTAAACTTTCCGCAATAATCCCTTCTTTTGTTTTTAATTCAGAATTTAAAACTTCAATTAAAATATTTGGATCGTAAACTGTTTTTTCTCCATCGATACGGACAGGCATTCCAATTCCCTCACGTATATCGGTTAAATGATGAACATATTTACTTTTTCCTTCATTATCCAATTTATTCCATTCCTGTGCATCAACCCATTTAGTGAATAAAGCTTTTTCAACCGCTGTCATAAAATCAATCTCACTGTTACTACTTAAAATGGTAACGCCAATTGATGAACCTTGATTAGCAGGTTTAATGACGATGGGAAAACCAATTTCTTTTTTTGCTTTTTCGAAAACACCTTTACAATTTCCGTTGATCCAATCGTTTCTGTCAATGGTAAAAAATGGGGGAGAATTAAAGCCGGCCTTCACCATTAAGTTTTTTTGTACAGCTTTATCTATACCAATCGCTGAAGGTAAAACGCCCGAGCCTGAATATGGAATACCAATGTATTCAAGCAAACCTTGTATTCTCCCGTCTTCACCAAACGGACCATGCAAACATAAAAAAGCAAAATCGATTGTGTTTTTTAGTTCATCAATTTTTATTTTTTTACCGATCTTAGAAATTAATTCGTCTTGTTGTTTCGTATTTAATTCTCCTAGATTTTCAGCGTAATATTGAATTTCACTATTGGAAGCAGGAAGAAACTCAACAGGCGGATAAAAATCACGGATGGTTCCTTTGTAAACATATTGCCAGTCCAACAAAACAAAATTGCCAAACGAATCAACAAATAAAGGAATAGCCTCGAAAATAGATTTATTTAAATTATCGTAAACAGTTCGTCCGCCCGCAAAAGAAATTTCACGCTCTTTTGAACGGCCACCAAAAACAATTCCAATTTTAATTTTCGACATACAATTAGTTCAGAGTTTAAAGTTCAAAATAATAGTTCTTGTTTTAAATCTCTTTTAAAGAATTAATTAACGTAATAATTAACAAAGTTAAGCTTTCGCAGCCAGAAAGTGAACGAGTCGTTGAATGGCAATAGCCCTATGACTTATAATATTTTTCTCCTCGAGAGTCATTTGGGCAAAGGTTTTATTATAACCATCAGGCATAAAAACAGGGTCGTAACCAAAGCCATCTTTACCAATGGGATTTTGGGTAATTTGTCCCGTAATTTTCCCTTCAAAAAATTCCTCTTTTCCGTCAACAATCAAGACAATAGCGGTTTTAAAACAAGCCTTTCTGTTGATTTTTCCTTGTAATTCGTTTAACAATTTTTTAGTATTATTTGCATCGTTTTTCGGCTCCCCCGCGAAACGGGCAGAATAAACTCCGGGTGCGCCATTTAAAACTTCCACCTCCAAACCTGAATCATCAGCAAAACAATTGAGCTTGAATTTATCATAAATAAATTTTGCTTTTTGAAGAGCATTGCCTTTAAAGGTATCAGCTGTCTCAGGAATTTCTTCCGTATAATTAATATCTTTTAAACTTAGAAGCTTAAATTTTTGCCCAATTAATTTTTGAACTTCTATTACTTTATTTTGATTTGCTGTAGCAAAAACCAATTCCATTTTGATTTATTTGAATAAGTTTAAATAGTTGTTCTTTTGCGATTCAACAGAAAACTTGTTTACTACAGTTTCGCGTCCGGCTTTGCCTATTTTTTCGCGCAAAGTTTTTGATTCAATTAAATCGGATAATTTATTGATCCATTCTTCTTTGCTAGCGGCTAAAAAACCATTTTCTCCATCTTTAATTATTTCGGTATTCACACCAACCGGCGACATAATTGTTGGGATCTCAATTGACATATAAAGAAGTCCTTTTAAACCGCATTTCCCTTTTGCCCATTGGTCGTTTGGCAAAGGCATAATACCAATATCAAATGTTGAAAGCACGTCAAGTTCTGTTTCGCTGCTCCATTTTATTCCTTTAATTTCCAGATCAGAATTTGTGTAATTTTCGTCTCCCATCACTTTTATTATCAATTTATCGCCATACTTATTCTTTAATTTTTTTAAAAAAGGGACAGCTGTTTCAAAATGCTTTATTGTAGTTAAACTTCCACTCCAGCCAATACAAATTTTATTTCCATCATTAGTTTTCGTTTTATAATACTGATCCGTATTAACGGTGGTTGGAATTATTTTGACGTTTTGATTAAATTGTTTTGCGTATCGGGCTAAATATTCATTACCTGTAACCACGGTATTGCTTAATGAAATTATTTTTGAAGTTTTATCAGGATTTTTTAACCATGCAAAAGCTTTATTTGCATTTGAAACATCCAAAAGCCAAATAGAATCATCGAAATCATAAATCAGCCTGGCTTTCGATTTTGAAAATCGTTTCTCGAAATAACTTGTACCGAGCATAAAACATTCACGCTGAATAAAAATAAAATCGTAATCGTTTGCATCACGGCTAAGTTTAAATAGTTTTTGAGCGCCTTTAAGCGCGAGAAATAATTT
>DATMPR010000177.1:0-4695 GCA_035567575.1 Bacteroidia bacterium | reverse complement strand
TTATACTGGTAATAACAACAGGCGGAACAATTTTATTTTCGGATAAACTATCAGGGAAAAAACGATTAAATCCATCAGGGCCACCAAAAAATAATTCGCCATTTTTACTTTTAAAATAAGCACCAGTATTAAATTCATTATTTTGTAAACCATCCGGCTTATCGTAATTCCTGAATTTAGAATTAATTAATTCGTATTTGGAGATACCATGGTTTGTACTCATCCACAAATTTCCTTTATTATCACCTAACACACCGTAGATATATGAATTGGCCATACCGTCTTCTTCATTAAACCTCGAAAATGTTTCGCGTACAGGATCAAATTTATTTAAACCGTTACTGGTACCGATCCAGAAATATCCATTCTTATCTTTCCATATCGAACGTATAGAACGGTTACTTAAACTGTTTTTATTATCTTTCTCCGGGTAATAATTTTTGAAAACCAATGGATTTCCCTGATTATCCAAACTTAGCTTGTCTAAACCATTATCTGTTCCGATCCAAATAAAACCCGGTGTTTCCTGAATGGTCCAAACTGTATTATGACTAAGCGAACTGCGTTTTTTAGGATCGTGAATAAAACGCATAAATGTTTGTGAAGAAACTTCGAAACGGTTGAGTCCCATTTCGGTTCCTACCCAAATATTTCCTTTACTATCTTCAAAAATATAACGTACAATATCATTACTTATGCTCTCCGAGTTTTTTTTGTCGTTTTTATATTGTTTTATTTCTTCAGTCGCCTGATTATAACAAAACAATCCGTTACTGGTTCCGAACCACATTTGTTTTTTGCTGTCTTCAAAAATAGACCAGATATTTTCGTTACCTAATTCTTTTTCTTTTATTCTTAAAAATTCTTCATCCGTTTCCTTCATGCGGTTAACACCGCCTTCAAAAGTTCCGATCCATAATGTGTTTTTACTATCTACATAAATAGAACGGACATTATTTTTACTGAGTTTGGCGGGATTCCCGTTTTGTGTTTGACACAATAAAAATTTCTGCGGTTTCAGATCTACTTTGTTTATGCCGCCCGCCAATGAACCAATCCATAAATTATGCGCTCTGTCTTCATACATCCCTGAAAGTAAATCCGCACTGATGGCTTGACGGTTCCCGGGTTCTGCCATGTATGAAACGTAAGTTCCCTCAATAGGTTTTAAAATTTTTAATCCTTTATCCGTCGACAACCATAAATGTTGATTCTTATCCTCGTAAATAGAACGGATCGCATTATCACCATAACTGTTCAAATAAGAATAAACTCTTTCAGAAAGAGAATCAGGCTGAACAGAGAACCGTGTGGTTTCAAAATTATTTTTCGCACTATTAAATTTACTTAAACCATTTGTGGTTCCAACATACATAGAACCGTCTTTGGTTTCTAAAAACGACATTACCATGTTGCTTCCTAACGAACTTATATCACTTCCGGTATTTTTGTAATTAACAAATTCTCTTACGTATTGATTTAAATCGAGTGGTGCTCTGCTTAATCCATTTACAGTTCCGATCCACAAAACACCTTGTTTATCTTTTGCCAGACTTAAAACAGTGCTCTCACACAAACTATTTTTATTTCCATCCTCGTGATAATAGCGTGTTATTTTATTTGTTTTGATATCAATACGATTTAATCCGTTATCCGTTCCCGCCCAAACAATTCCGTTATCATCTTCTAAAGCAGCCCACACTCTGTTACTGCTTAAACTGTTTTTATCACCCGGATTGTTGATATAACGCTTAAACTTTCCGGTAGTAGCATCCAGTACGTTTAACCCCCCGGAATAAGTTCCCAGCCAAATCCGGTTTGATCTTCCTTTACTTAAATAGGAAACTGTATTATCGGAAATTGAACTCGAATCATTAAAGTTATTTTTGTATGGTACAAATTTATAACCATCATACCGAATTAAACCATCAATACTTGCGATCCACAAAAAACCATGATCATCCTGCACAATGGAAAATGCTGTTGTTACGGTAAGTCCCTGATCAGTACCATAATTTTTAAATTTGAGTTGGTTGCATTGCTTTTGAGAATACAGTGTACAGAAACTGAACAGTGATGCGATTAAAAAATTTATTTTAAAAAAGTTTCGCATCCGTTTCCTTTCTAAAAAGTATGATAAGTGAAAAGCAGATCAAACAGATCGGCAAACTCTTCTCCTGCTTCCATCATATCCGAGTCACCGGTTTTATAATGCCATTCTACTTTTACATCGCATTTTTTCTCTTTGATAATTTCAAGTTTCGCTAAAATATCAAAAATGGGTTTGTAAGAAGAAGAATTGAAATATTTTAATTTGAAAACAAAATTGGTTTTTGAATTTGGAGTTACTACATACAGATCCATCCAATGAAGTACTTCGGCATAAAATTCCTTAGTATCTTCCGGATATGACTTTCCTGAGATCTCGAATTCATTATTGGAAGAATCCAAAATAATTCCGGGTGTATCAATAGTAGCTTCAATTCTTAACGCTTCCATAAGGATCATTTAGAAGTGTTAGAAATGAATACATCGAGTGAATAAAAAGAAATTTTATCATCGATGGTTTTGAATACATAACCCATACCATCGGATTTACGTCCAATACTTATCAAACCCAAACCGGCCCCGGATTTTTCGGAAAGTTTTGTTTCGCCTAATACTTTTTTATGCAGATCTTTTAACTCCTCTTTATTTAATTTTATTACTGTATCTAATTTTCCTTTAAGCGACGCTACACTTTCGTTATCAATAAAATTTCCGGTTTTTAAAGTGTAACCTTTCGGATCTATACAAACAATAACAATGCCCGGTTTTAGATCGCTATTCGCACTTGGTGCGCCATATTTACGGATGTTCTGCATACATTCTACCAAAACCGAAAACACGCGCGCGCGCACAACAGTTGAACTGCTTTGCACATCCGGTCCGCGTTCGGCCAATAATAAAATGGCGTTTACCAGATCCTGATTAAAATCTCCCTGAAAACAGAGAATGATATTTTCTTTTTCGCACTCCTTAAGCCAATGGTAAAGAAATGTTGCTTTGTCTTGTGTTTCAACCATAAAAATGATAGAGTAAAATGTAGAGTTAAAAATACTGTTTTTTAACGAAAAATCAAGTGTTTTTGAGGCAAATGAGAAGTTTTTTCCAAAGAAAAAGGAGAACAAGCCTCCTTAACCCTATTAATTTGTTTTTTACTAAATTAAAATGACAGTATTTCTGATCAAACCAGCCACTATTAACGCAATTCTGCGTTTAATTTTTCTTTATAAGTGTTGATCAATTTTTCCATTATGCTTTCAATTTGTTTATCGGTAAGTGTGCTTTCTTCATTAAGCAAAGTGAAACTAACTGCATACGATTTTTTACCATTCCCGATCTTATCATCTTCATAAATATCAAACAAATTTACTTCCTTTAAAAATTTACGTTCAGCTGCATAAGCCAACTCTTCTATCTGCCGATATTTAACCGTTTTATCCAATAACATTGCTAAATCCCTGCGTACTGATGGGAATTTTGGTATTTCTGCGTACTCAATTTTTGTTTTACTGTTTAATTCCAATAAAACTTCAAAATTAAAATCGGCATAAAATACAGACTGACTCAGACCAAATTTTTTCAAAACAGTTTTGTTTACACAGCCAAATTGAACTAAAGTTTTCTTTTTAGCAGAATAATCTAAACCATAACTTAAATTACCGTTGGCGCTTTCTGCACTTGTATATTTTTCAATACCCAATTTTTTCAGAATTGCTCCCACGCATGCTTTTATAAATGCAAAGTCAACATCAGCAGCTTTTGTATAAGGATTTTCGTTTGTTTTCTTACCGCTTACAAATAAACTTAAATGTTTTTGCTCGGCGTATTTAAAATCCCCTTCATTATTTTTAAAATACGTCTTACCAAATTCAAAAAACTTTAAGTCCGAATTTTTACGGTTTGCATTATAGGAAACAGCTTCCAAACCGCTGTACAGCATTTCACTTCGCAATATATTTAAGTCCTGACTCAATGGATTTAAAACATTCACTAAACTATCGTTTGCGCCATAATAAGTTTCCTTTGTAAGTGATAACGACATTATTTCATTAAAGCCATTTGAAATTAAAACATTTGAAATTGTATTTTCCAATTTATAATCATTTGCAATGTTAGAATTTTGAATTCCGAAACTAAAATGATTACTTGTTTCAATATTATTGTAACCGTAAATACGCATTACTTCTTCTATAACATCAGCTTCACGTGTTACATCCGTTTTAAAACGCGGCACATTTAATAATAAACCATCTGAGCTTTCATTGGTGATTTCAATATTTAAGGAGGTAATAATATTTTTAATGATATTGCTGTCGATATTTTTACCGATCAGATCGCGGCAATTTCCATAAGAAAACGGAACTTTATAAGGTTCTAATTTTTCAGGATACAGATCTTTTATATCCATACTAACTGAACCACTGCAAATATCCAGAATTAAAGTTGCTGCACGTTTAAGAGCGGTGACCGTCATTTCAGGGTCAGTTCCCCTCTCAAAACGGAAAGACGCATCTGTTTTTAATCCATGCTGTTTTCCGGTTTTACGGATGAAATCACTATTAAAATACGCACTCTCTAAAAATATAGCGGTCGTTTTTTCTGTAACACCACTCTCTAATCCGCCAAACACACCTGCAATGCACATTGGTT
>DATMPR010000176.1:0-5771 GCA_035567575.1 Bacteroidia bacterium | reverse complement strand
TGTTCCGTCTGTTAATTTCAGTTCAACATCGCGGCCAATATGTTTTATGTATTGTCTGCTTAATTTCAGAGGTAACGTTGCCCCCGGTGAACTCACTTCTAATGAAAAATCCTCAACATCACGGTCCAGGCTTTTTTCAATGTATCTGCTTAAATCAACACAATCATTAATTCCTAATCCATTATCTCCGTCAATAAAAACTTCAATTCTATTTCCGGGCAACACTTTGGTGTCAACTAAAAATAAATGCGTTCCATTTATCTTTTGGTTTACCAAGGTTATTATTTGCTCCTTTAGTATCATCTTTACAATAAAATAGGGGACTTGAGCCCCCTATTATTACTATATCTTTAATATAACGGACACAAAATTAACAATAATTTGTTCAATAAAAAAATAATTTTAGTCGAACTTTAGCGTTATTATATCGTAATATTATACGAGATTAGCACCTTCTTAGAAAAGAGGGGTTTTTTCGTTTTTAAGAATTAAAAATTTAGAATTTTTATGAGAATAGCTGAAAAAAAAGGAATGATTTTAAGACGAGTGATCGCACTTAATATTCTTATATTCAGCTCATTAGTTAGTTTAGCGGGCTTTACCGATAAAGCTAAAAACGCTTTAAGCAGAGAATTTAATAGTTTTGAAGGTATTTGGATCATTCTGGGTTTGTTAGGTGGTGGGTTAGGCTTTTATTTTTTAATGAGTTATATAAATAAGAAAAATGCAGAAAAAGAAGCTGCTCAGGAAGCTGCTAATCCACACCATCACGTACATCATAGACGCCGTCATAAGCACAGAGTCGTTAAAAAAACATCTTAATATATAGTGAAACCCCGCAAAACGGGGTTTTTTCTGTCCCATAATTTAGCCTCTTCGTCTAAACGTTAAAACGTGATTATCAAATTGTTAAAAGCCTGTTCTTTAAATTAGAATTAATTATTTTGTTTTTAGGCTCATAGCTTTATCTTTGTGCCGAATTTTTAATTTTTTTAAAATGTCTGACATAGCAAACAAAGTAAAATCTATTATCGTTGACAAATTAGGTGTTGATGAAAAAGAAGTGACCACAACAGCAAGCTTTACTAATGATTTAGGGGCTGATTCACTGGATACAGTTGAATTAATAATGGAATTTGAAAAAGAATTCAACATTGCGATTCCGGATGAGCAAGCCGAAAAAATTTCTACTGTAGGCGATGCTATTGCTTACATTGAAACGAACGCGAAATAGTTAATATAACTTAGAATTTATTATGCAATTGAAACGCGTAGTGGTAACCGGATTGGGTGCCGTTACACCTTTGGGCAATAATGTAAATGATTATTGGTCGAATTTGATTAACGGTGTTAGCGGTGCCGCTATTATTACGCGTTTTGATGCCACTAAATTTAAAACCCGTTTCGCCTGTGAAGTTAAAGGGTTTAATCCTGAAGATTATTTTGATAAAAAAGAAGCACGCAGAGTAGATGCATTTACGCACTATGGCATGGCCGCTGCCGTTCAGGCAATAGCCGATTCAGGTTTTGATAAAGAAGGAATCGATAAAAACGAAATTGGTGTTATTTGGGGATCCGGTATCGGCGGACTTGATACATTTCAAACGGAAACTTTTGGTTTTGCAAAAGGCGATGGTACTCCACGCTTTAATCCTTTCTTTATTCCTAAAATGATCGCCGATATATGTTCGGGACACATCTCAATTCGTTTTGGTTTACGCGGTCCCAACTTTACAACAGTTGCAGCTTGTGCTTCATCAACAAACGCTTTAATTGATGCATTTAATTATATACGCATGGGTAAAGCCAATGCAATTGTTACAGGAGGTTCTGAAGCCGCTATTAACGAAAGTGGAATTGGTGGTTTTAATGCCTGCCAGGCCATGAGTACACGTAATGAATCACCAACAACTGCTTCACGTCCGTACGATGCAACACGCGATGGTTTTGTATTAGGCGAAGGCGGCGCATCTTTAATATTGGAAGAACTTGAACATGCTTTAAACCGTGGCGCTAAAATTTACGCTGAGGTTATTGGCGGCGGCATGAGCGGCGACGCTTTTCATATCACCGCTCCGCATCCTGATGGATTAGGCGCAACATTAGTAATGCAGCGTGCTTTAAAAGATGCAGATATTTCTCCTGATGAAATTAATTACATAAATACGCATGGCACAAGCACACCTCTTGGTGATGGTGCCGAATTAAAAGCTATTGCAAATGTTTTTGGCGATAATGCTTTTAAAATGAATATCAGCGCTACAAAAAGCATGACTGGTCATTTGCTTGGTGCTGCCGGTGCGGTAGAAGCTATTGCAACGGTTTTAGCAGTTAAAAACGATATTATTCCTCCAACAATTAATCATGCGACTGTTGATCCTGAAATTGACCCACGATTTAATTTAACGTTAAACAAAATGCAAAAACGCACCGTGAATGCTGCCATTAGCAATACATTTGGTTTTGGCGGACATAACGCAGCGGTTATTGTAAAGAAGTTTAAGCAATAATATAAATTTGCTAAAGTTTTTACCCGGTTTTTCCCCGAAGAGGTGGATTCCCACAAAAAATAGGTCGGAGGCTTCATTAAAAAAGAGCCTCAAAATCTTATTGGGATTTTCTCCGTCTAACATCTCCTTATACAAACAAGCTTTTTTACACAGCAGCAAACGCGAAACAGTAAACAACGAACGCCTCGAATTTTTAGGGGATGCAATTTTAGGCGCTGTAATAGCTGAATATTTATTTAAATTATTTCCGTACAAAGACGAAGGTTTTTTAACACAGCTGCGCAGTAAAATTGTAAACGGACAAAACCTTCAGCATTTAGCAATGAAATTAGGTGTCGACCAGCTTTTGAAAGTGAGCTTAAAAGAAAACGAAAAATCAAAATCATCAGTTTACGGAGATGCTTTTGAAGCTTTGATCGGCGCTGTTTATTTAGATAAAGGGTTTACTGTTTGTAAAAGTTTTATTCTGAAACGTATTATCAAAGTCCATGTTGACATTGATGAGTTAATGAATACCGATTCCGATTTCAAAAGTCAGTTGCAGATCTATTGTCAGAAAAATAAATTGAGTTTGGAATACCGTTTAATAAAAGAAGCACAAAAAGGAAAAGATAAGATCTTTACTGTGCAGGTTTTTATTGAAGGGAAACCGTATGTAACTTTTGAGAATTACAGTAAACGTGTAGCGGAACAAAAAGCGGCGCAATTAACGCTGGAAGAATTGAATACTAACTGATTTCTTCTAAGTCTTTCAGATAATCGTATTGCAGATCTTCATGTAAAGAATCGATCAGCACTTTTATTTTTTTTAATTCCCCAGTTTTCAGATTTACAAGCCGCGCGCTTTTTTCAATGGGGATCTTTGATTCCTTTAATTTCATACAAAAATAAATATGTAACTCGGCAGCTACTGCTTTATCACCAATGTATTTTATGTATTTATTAATGATGCGTAAAATTTTGCGCAGACTTTTTTTCGCGTAATATAAATTAGTGCTTGAGTTTAATTCATAAAACTGATTATCAACTTCCTGTTTTATTTGTGTAACAAAACCAATTTTATCATGTGACTCAAACAATAAATAATCCAGATATTCTTTATTGTCTTTTTTATGTTTGGCAAGGGCAATGCAAAGTTCAGCCAAATGTTTTGGATCAAGTTCATGCAATTCCTTTTTTATTTCGCTTAACGAGCCTGACTTCACACATTAAATATAAGTATAAAACCGTATTGATTTTTTTATTAAATTTAAAGTATGAAAAAGGTGTTTTTATATATAATGGCTTTTTTATATGCTGTGGCCGGAGTCTATCACTTTATAAATCCGCAATTTTATGAAAGTATGATTCCGGCATGGTTACCTTGTGCATCGGTTTTTAATTATGCGGGAGGTGTTGCTGAGATCACTTTAGCAGTTTTGCTTCTTCTTGAAAAAACAAGAAAAATTTCGGCATTTTTAATTGTTGCCATGTTGATCGTTTTCTTTTTAGTTATTCATGTTCCAATGGCCGTTGAATTTTACAGGATCAAGCACCCCGAATTTTGGATAAGTGTTATCCGTTTACCGATACAATTTATTTTAATGTGGTGGGCCTGGTTATACACAAAGCCAATGAAACCTCAGGCCTAAAGACTATTTTTATTTTGTCGTTTTATTTGTATATTTTTGTAATCTAAAACTATACAAATGAAAAAACTTTTACCTCTTATTCTTTTCGCATTTATAACAAACAATTTTTTTAGTCAAACTGCTTCAAGTATAACTAATGGAAATTGGACTAACCCTTTAACCTGGAATTGCGCTTGCGTTCCAACTAACGGTTACAGCGTAACAATTAATAACAACGTAACTCTTAATACAAGTTTGCTTTTTAATACAGGCGGGATAAATATTAATAATACAGGATCTCTGACGCAAGATGCTGCTTTGAACCGTGACATCTGGATCAATGGCGGTTATTTTAATAATAGCGGGAAAGCAAATTTCCGTTATTTTTTAATTTCAACGGGAGCAATTACAAATCCGGGAAGTTTTACGGTCAGCGCGCTTACGAATTCTGTAAGTTTTAATAATACCGGTTCAATACAAATGGATAGCATGTGGATCGCAGGAACTTTTACGAATGCAGCTTCAGGTATTATCACTGGAGATAGCTTAACCGTTAATAATAGTTTACTTAATAATGGAAGAATGACGATCACCGCTATTACAAATAGCAATACGGTTAATAATAATAATTACATTGGTGGGTATGCTTTCACTAATTCAGGAATATTTAATAATAGTGATTCACTAATTTTAACAGGAAGCATTTGGAACAGAACTGTATTTAATAATAATTTGACCGGTAAAGTGCGCCTGACAAAAAATTTCCATAATTACCACCCTTCAACAACTGCTCTGTTCAATAACAACGGAAATGTAACTGTTTTAGACAGCTGGTACAATACGGATACGGTTAAAGGAGGCGCTAACGGATATTTCCAGGTTCAGGATACTTCCGCGAACTCAGGTTTCATGAAAGGTAATTATACATTTTGTGATCTAACTCCAACAACTCCTAAGGTTGACTTAAATTCAGGTACTATTGCGGGGACTATTCTTTTTTCCTGTGCATTGGGCATTAAAGAAAATGAATTGGCTGAGGTGAAAATTTATCCTAATCCATCTAATGGAAATTTACATGTAAATGCACTAGGTCATGCTGACTTAAGAATTTCAATTAGTGATATAAGCGGAAAATTATTATTAGAACAGCATTTGCCTAATAATAATTCCGAAATAAATTTGAATTGCTCTAATGGAATTTATTTCTTGAAAATTACCGATCTGCAAAGCGGCAACTCTAAAACTGAAAAATTAATTATTCAGAAATAAGTTTATTTTAATTATTCCCAAAATATTTAAAGCGCACAATCTTGTAGCGGCGCAAAGTACGCGTTTAGGTGGTGTAAGTAAAGTGCCTTACAATAAAATGAATTTAGGATTCTCCTCAGGAGACAATATAGATATCATAAAACAAAACCGTAAATTATTTTTTGATTCATTGGGAATATCAGAAGAAAATTTAGCCTGGAGTAAATTAGTTCACGGGAATAAAGTTTTGGTGACTGATAAACCCATTAAAGGTGATGGCTGTGATGCTGTCATAACTAATAAACCAAATGTATTCTGCTGCGTTTCCATTGCCGATTGTACGCCTGTTTTAATTTACGATCCAAAAAATAAAGTTGTGGCAGCGATTCACGCCGGATGGAGA
>DATMPR010000175.1:0-5256 GCA_035567575.1 Bacteroidia bacterium | reverse complement strand
TTTCGGCAGGAGTATCTAATTATTTAGGAGATATTGGAGGCAAAGAAAAACCACGTCGCGATTTTGTGGCAGATATGAAATTGGCTAAAACCCGTTGGAATTTTGGTGCTTTTGCACGCTACAAATGGCGCCCAAAAGTTTCTTTAAAATTAGCTTTTGATTATTTACGTATTGAAGGTGATGATAAATTATCTACAAACTTAGGTCGTCATTACCGTAACTTAAATTTCCGTAACGATATGTTCGATTTAGGTTTAACTGCTGAATGGTTTTTTTATGAAAATAATGATCTGGGAAATACTTATCGTTACCGTAATGGTTTCAGGGCTTATTTATTTGGCGGTGTCGGTGGCTTTTACAGTGACCCAAAAGGATTTTATAATGGTACGTGGACAAGACTTCGTCCCTTACAAACTGAAGGAGTTGCTTATAAAGCTCTTGGTGTAAATATTCCTATTGGTGTTGGTTTCTATTTTACATTAGAGAAAAAACACCGTATTGGTTATGAAATTAACTGGCGTAAAACTTTTACAGATTATTTGGATGATATTAGCGGTAATTACCCAAGCACTCCTCCCTCTAATGCTGCTACAAATGCGTTATCAAACAGAACCGGCGAATTAGGACCGTCTGCCGCAACCGATAACCCGGGCGCATATTCTTATTTTATGAATCAAAATGGTACTCCGCGTTATGCAGGACAAAAACGTGGTGATCCAACGCACAAGGATTCGTACATCACAATGAGTTTATCTTATAGCTACGTACTTCGCGGTAAGAGTTCATTCTACCGTGGCCGTTACGGTCATTTCTTTGGTAAAAAATCCAAGAGAAGAGTAAGGAAGATCAGGGCTAAGTTCTAACATGGTTCGTTATGGTTCGGCAAAAGCTCACCATGACTTACACTCATAATATAAAATTAAAACCTCGCACATTGCGGGGTTTTTTGTTTTCAAATTTCAATTAGTAAAACAGAGTCATTCTGAGTTTGTCGAAAGACGAAGGACCAAAAGATCAAAGATCTTTAGGATAACAAATGTAATGTTTAGTAACCGGCTTACTTAATGCTTGTATGTTCAGCAGGTCACTTGCTTCTGCTACATCAACAGTTTTACCATTGCTGTAAAGAATATTAATATTATGATCGCTGCTGTTATACGCGCTGTTATTTACACTTTCAGGAAATACGAAATAGCAGACTTCTTTTCGCGTAATAGAATATTTTTTTATCGCTTTCTCAATTAATTTGTTTTTATGAGAAGGTGGAATAGGTTCGTTTTGTAATTCAATTTTATATAAATGGCGATCCAATAAATTTTTACAAAGCTCGCTTAAAATAAAATCATCGCATTCTGCCCAGGCTTTTACGGATGCCATGATGTCGTAATCATCCAATTGCGCAAATTTTTCGAGGAGTACCGGTTTTTTTGCAAAATCTTCCCTGGTAAAATCGTTTTCTAAAAATAAAATGAGAGTAGGGGTGCCAAATAATTTTATTTTAGAATTACTTAATTCTTTCGCGCGTTTTAAAATATTTATCAATAAATTTTCGGCGCTTAAAACAGTTTTGTGTAAATAAACCTGCCAGTACATTAGTCTGCGTGAGATCAAAAATTTCTCAATACTATAAATGCCTTTTGCTTCCACAACCAAATTATCTTTTACTACATTCAGTGTTTTTATGATGCGGTCGCTGCTGATAATGCCTTCACTAACGCCTGTAAAAAAACTATCGCGTTTTAAATAATCGAGGCGGTCCATATCTAATTGCGAACTCACCAACTGATGCAAAAATTTCTTACTGTATTTGTTATTGAATATTTTGATCGCTAAAGATAATTTGCCTTTAAATTCTTTATTGAGATCATCCATTAATAAAGATGAGATCACTTCGTGGTTAACGCCTTTCACAATACTGTGTTCTAAAGAATGTGAGAATGGACCATGTCCAATATCGTGTAATAAAATTGCTATCAATGCGCCGCGAGATTCTTCATCACTAATTTTTACATCCTTGCTTTTTAAAACCTGCAAAGCTTCGCTCATTAAATGCATGGCGCCAATGGCGTGATGAAAACGAGTGTGCAACGCGCCCGGATAAACTAAATTCGTTAGTCCTAATTGTTTTATGCGTCGTAAACGTTGAAAATAAGAATGATTGATAAGCGCATAAATAATTTCATCCTGTATGGTCACAAAACCATAAATAGGGTCGTTTATTATTTTGCTTTTGAAGATCGGCATTAAATAATCTTAAAAAAGGAGTTCTGTAACAATAATTTCTAAATTACTACGTAATATTGTAAAGGTATTAAAACTAATTATGGAAAAAAATACAATTCTTTGGGCCGATGATGAAATGGAGCTTTTAAAGCCTCATATTTTATTTTTAACCGATAAAGGCTACGAAGTAATTACCGCAGTGAGCGGTGATGAAGCGCTTGATATAGTTCGCGAAAACAGAAACATTGATGCAGTGTTGTTGGATGAGAATATGCCGGGAATTTCAGGTTTGGAAACGCTTAATAAAATAAAACAATTACGGGCCGATCTGCCTGTTATCATGATCACCAAAAGTGAGGAAGAACACATTATGGATGATGCCATCGGCGGAAAAATTGCTGATTACCTTATTAAACCGGTTAATCCAAACCAAATAATTCTATCACTTAAAAAAACATTAGACAACCGCCGTTTAGTCTCCGAAAAAACAAATACAGAATACCGCAAAGAGTTTGGAAATATTGGCATGACCCTGAGCGATAATTTAAGCTGGGACGAGTGGAAAGAAGTGTTTAAAAAAATTATTTATTGGGAACTGGAAATGGACAAAGCCCTTGATAAAGGCATGCTCGAAGTTTTGAAAATGCAAAAAGCGGATGCGAATACCCAGTTCTTTAAATTCGTAGAAAAAAATTATTTTAATTGGCTGAATGGTAAAGACCCGAATGCGCCAACCATGAGTCATACGTTATTGAAAAATAAATTCATTCCTGAATTAGAAAAAAACGAAAGCGTATTTTTAATTGTAATTGATAATTTACGTTACGACCAATGGAAGATCATTCAGCCGATTTTACAGGATTATTATAAAGTAGAAAAAGAAGAATTGTATTGCAGCATTTTACCAACGGCAACACAATACGCGCGTAACGCTTTGTTCAGCGGTTTAATGCCAAGTGAAATGGAAAAGCGTCATCCGGAATGGTGGTTGAACGATGAGCAGGAAGGTGGTAAGAACATGCACGAAGAAGATTTTATGCATGCGCAATTAAAACGGTTGGGTAAGGATATAAAATTCAGTTACAATAAAATCACTAATCACGCTGCCGGAAAAAAATTATCGGAGGGTGTCAATAACCTACTTCAAAATAAATTAAATGTTATCGTTTATAATTTTGTAGATATGCTGAGTCATGCAAGAACCGAAATGGAAGTGATCCGTGAGTTGGCTGATGATGAGCCTGCATATAGAAGTATTACTTTATCGTGGATTGAGCACTCGCCATTAATGGATATCATAAAACAATTAGCTGCTAAAAAAGTTAAAATTGTAATTACAACCGATCATGGTACTGTTCACGTAAAAGAGCCGACAAAAGTTTTGGGTGATAAAAACGTAAATACAAATTTACGTTACAAACAAGGTAAAGCTTTGGATTATAATCCAAAAGAAGTTTTTGAAGTTAAAAACCCAAGCGACGCGTTTTTACCAAAGTTACATCCAAGTTCGCGTTTTATTTTTGCTAAGGAAGACCGCTTCTTTGCATACCCGAATAATTTTAATTACTACGTAAATTATTACCGTAATACGTTTCAGCATGGCGGAATTAGTTTAGAGGAAATGATAATTCCATATATTACTTTATCGGCAAAATAAATTTGAGCAAACTTGAATTAGACATATCTGATTTGGGAAAATTGCCTGATGCGTGTAAAAAATTAATTGATTTTGCGGGCAACATAAAACTATTTGCATTCAATGCAGAAATGGGGGCTGGGAAAACAACTTTTATAAAACAATTATGTTTAGTACTTGGCTCGCAGGATAATTTCAGCAGCCCGACTTATTCTATAGTTAACGAATATCAATCTTCCAAAAATAAAATTTATCATTTTGATTTTTACCGCATAAAAACGACTGAAGAAATTGTTAAAATTGGTTTCGATGATTATATTTTTAGCGGTAATTATTGTTTTATCGAATGGCCCGATTTAGCTCTGTCGCTATTACCCAAACCTTACCTGAGTATTGTTATAGATCATCAGCAAAATAATCGTTATCTTTATGCTCAAATTATCGAGTGAAAACAAAACTCTTCATATTTTTACTTTTTTTAATTTGGTTTTGCTTTGATGGCTTTTCTCAAAACGATTCGATAGTAAAACTTAATCTTGTTCAGCAAAAGCAAAAAGGAAGTTTTTATTTTACGTTTGGTTATACACGCTGCACTTATAGCAAAAGCACAATTCATTTTGAAGATCACTCAGGAAAAATGCGGGATAATAATACAGGAAAACCCACCGATTACGATTTTACAATTTATAATGCCACAGCAAAAGACAGGCCTGATTTTGATAAAATTCCTGATGTAGTAAATATTACTGTGCCGCAATTTGTAGTGCATGCCGGATATTATTTTAACGACAAAAAGGATCTGGGTATTGAGATCAATTACGATCATGCAAAATATGTTGTTGATGATTACCAAAGAATACATGTCAAGGGGCAATTTAACGGTAATTATGTAGATAAGGATACCATTCTTGATCCTAAGAATTTTTTACATTTTGAACATACTGATGGAGCAAATTTTGTTATGGTAAATATTTTAAAACGCTGGAAACTTTATAATCCCGGAAAACTTTTAAATATCGGCTGGGTGGCTAAAGCTGGCGGAGGTGCAGTTTATCCGCGTACGGATGTAACTATATTCGGAGAGCGTTTAAATAATAATTGGCATATTGCCGGATGGATAGTAGGGGTTGAAACCGGTATGCGTGTTGAGTTTTTGAAACATGGCGTTTTTGAATTTACTTCGAAAGGTACTTTTGCAGATTATTCGCATTGTCTGGTTTTAGGAAAAGGAAATGGTCGTGCAAGGCATACATTTTTTTGCGGCCAGTTAACCGCCACAATAGGATTTGTCATCAAATGAAGTTAAGAAATCTAAAGAAGTAAGGATACAAACGTGCAATCTCCAGTTAATTAAAAACCTGTTCCGAAGTGAGTCATTTGCTCGCGCTTCATTGGGT
>DATMPR010000174.1:0-7092 GCA_035567575.1 Bacteroidia bacterium | reverse complement strand
TTTTGGTTTTTATCGCTTACTTTTCAGACCTTTTCTTCTGGTCCATTAATAAAACTTATAACGGTTAATTAGTATTAACTAATGTTAATGGTTTTAATTTTACTTGACTATCAGTCGTTTAATATTGTACCTTTGTTAATAGTTTGTTAGTTGGTAGTGATAAACCAAGTATCCAAATAATAAACGTTTAAATTCTAACAGAACTAACACCTTATAATAATACATTATAATTTATTTAAATAAATATAAAGTATATGTATAATAAAGATTTAAATAAAGGTTATCTCGAAAAAAAAATTGATCTGTCGCTTGACTTGTTTGAGGAGATCAAGTACCTTCAACAAAAAAAGAATGCCGTTATTCTTGCACACTATTATCAAAACGCTGACATACAAGATATTGCTGATTACATTGGTGATAGTCTCGGATTAGCCCAGGAAGCGAAAAAAACAAGTGCCGAAATTATTTTATTTGCAGGTGTTCATTTCATGGCTGAGACTGCAAAAATTTTAAATCCCGATAAAAAAGTTTTAATTCCCGATTTAAATGCGGGCTGCTCTCTCGCAGATTCCTGTCCGCCTGCAGAATTTACAAATTTTAAATTACAGCATCCTGATCATATTGTAATAACTTACATTAATTGTACTGCTGAAATAAAAGCGTTAAGTGATATTATATGCACAAGCAGTAACGCTGTACAAATTGTAGAAAGTTTACCAAAAGCTCAAAAAATAATATTTGCTCCGGATAAAAACTTAGGTGCTTATATAAATAAAAAAACCGGACGGAAAATGGTTTTATGGGACGGCGCTTGTATGGTTCATGAAATATTTTCATTGGAAAAAATTGTAAAATTAAAATCACAACATCCGGATGCGCAATTAATAGCACATCCTGAGTGTGAAGAAAATATTTTAGAAAAAGCAGATTTTATAGGAAGCACAACTGCTCTATTAAATTATTCGAAGAAAAATAAGTGTAGCGAATTTATAGTTGCCACTGAAACCGGTATTTTACATCAAATGCAAAAATCCAGTCCTGGTAAAATTTTCATTCCTGCGCCTCCCAATAATAGTTGTGCATGTAATGATTGTCCGTATATGAAATTAAACACCCTCGAAAAAATATATATAGCTTTAAAGTATGAGCAGCCTGAACTTTTAATGAGTGAAAATATCATAAAAAATGCTAAAAAACCCATCTTGAAAATGTTGGAATTATCAGCAAAATTCGGTTTATAAATCGTACCTTTAATGGATTATTAATGAAAGGTTTTAAGAAACATATTTTTGTTGTTTTTGCAATATTTAATTTTTGTTGTTTTGTTGTAAATTCACAAACAAATCAAAACGGCTATAATAAATTTTATTATGATAACGGGGCTTTATCATCCGAAGGAAATATGAAAGATGGTAAACCGGATGGCTATTGGAAAAATTATTATAAGAATGGAAAAGTAAAAACAGAAGGCAACCGTAAAGATTTTTTATTGGATAGTATATGGAAATTCTATTCGGAAAATGGAAAAATAACAAAATCAATCTCTTATAAAGAAGGAAAAAAGAACGGTTACACTTTTGTATTTGACACAGCGCAAAAACCAGTTTCCCGTGAAATTTTTGTGAACGATATTAAACAAGGCGTCACAAAATATTTTTATCCATCTGGAAAAACAAAACAAACATTACCTTATGTTAACGGAAAACCTGATGGAATTTCATACGAGTTAGACGAAGACTCGACCGTTATTTCTATTTCACGTTACATAACTGGAATTTTACAAGGCATAGAACGCATTAACCGCAAAGACAGCGAAGGAAAAAAACAAGGAACCTGGAAAGAATTTTATAATGATGGCAAGGTAAAAAAAGAACAGCGCTTTAATGACGATGTTTTAGACGGCTATGTAAAAGAATACGATCAAAAAGATAACCTGATCAAAATAAATAAATACAGTATCGGTAAAGAAATAAAAAATGCTCCCGAACTTGCGGTACTCGAAATTTTCAAACAGTATTATGATGACGGCACTTTAAAATATGAAGGTCCTTATGCCGACGGATATCCCGTAGGAACGCACTATCATTACCGTCAAAAATTTCAATGTGATTCTTTATTATATAAACGCGACGACTCTACCGATGTGTGGATAAAAAAATGGGTTTGCAGAAATGTTCCCGTTCCTGATTCGGCGATCACTTACAATGAAGGAATTGTTATCGAGCGGGGCGCAGTTGATAGTACGCGGCAGAAAATCGGAATCATAACAGAATATCACAATACAGGAGAATTCCGCGCAAAAGGGTTATACGTTGCCGGAAATAAAAACGGAGAATGGATCTATTATTACCCGAATGGTAAAATAGAACAAAAGGGCGTATATGATAAAAAAGGAAGGCCAAAAGGAGTTTGGCGCTGGTATTATGAAAATGAAGCGCTGATGCGTGAAGAATCTTATGTCAACGGAAAACGCGAAGGGCCAATGACGGATTATACTGAAGAGGGAAAAATTTTAACCAAAGGAGAATACTTCGATGGCATGAAGCAAGGTATTTGGGTTTATGAAACGCCCGAGTATAAGGAAATAGGAAAATTTACAGACGACAAGCAAGATAGCATGTGGCGCAGTTTTTATATGCCAAAAGGCAAGCCGCGTTTCGAAGGAAAATTTATAAATGATGAGCCTGAAGGATTACACACTTGGTATTATGAGAATGGCGCAAAAATGTTTTTTGGTAATTATGCCGGCGGATTAAAACAAGGCGATTGGCGCTATTTCGATGAGAACGGGTATAATTATTTAACCGTTACGTATGATAATGATATTGAAACAAAATTTCAGGGCGTGAAAGTCAGACCAACTTATGAAGAAAGCCAGCGCGATTATTCAAGCGTTATAAAGAATAAAAAGAAGGTTACTAAGGAAGGTGAAGAGTAAGATTGAAATATTTAAGAACGAAGAGCTTTTTAATTTATTAAGTAAGCACGCCAACGATATTCTTTTCAGGTTTGAATTCCAGCCAAAACCAAAATGCACTTTCATAAGCGATTCTTTTGAACGCGTTTTTGGCTATAAGAAAAAAGAATTTCTTAATAATCCGGAGTTTTATAAAAAAATTATATTTCCGGAAGACAAGGATAAATATATTTTTAACCTAAGCGACCTTAAACGATTTATAAAATCAAAAAAAGCAAACATCACATTACGGCACACAAATAAAAAAGGACAAATTATTTGGCTGGAAACCGTGTACACGCCTATTAAAAACAAAAAAGGTAAAATTACTTCCATGATCGGCATTAGCCGGGATGTTAGTCACGAAAAAATAACGGAAGCACACCTTAACGAAGCAAGAGAACAATTTAATATTATTTCGAACAACGCGCACGATATAATCTATTTCTTTTCTTATATACCGAAACCTCATTATTTATACATAAGCCCTTCGGTAAAAAAAGTTCTTGGTTACGAAGCGGCAAATTTTTATAAAGACCCTTTTTTCATTAATAGAAAAACAATTGGAGCTAATAACGACCTAAAGAAACACGAAAAACAAGCAGTTGCCGAACAAAAAAATAACTCGTTTAAACAAAAGAAAGTTGTTTATCAGATGAAAGGAAAAGACGGGAAAACGATCTGGATGGAAGATCATGTGTTGCCGATCAAAGACGAAAAGGGAAAAATTAAATTTATGTTCGGTATTGTACGGAACATAACGGATAAAGAAATTTACGCGAAAGAAAAATTAAGAGCCGAACTAGCCGAAGAACACAATAAAATTTTGATTCGCGAAATAGAAACAAGAAATTTAATTGAGGCAAAACTTCAAACTGTTTTTAATACGTCAACGCATATTATCTGGACGGTTGATACGGATTATAAATTAACATCGTTTAATCAGAATTACAGCAACCAGTTAAACAAGTATTACAAAACCAATATTAAGGAAGGCCTCAATTTTAAAAAATTATATAAAAATATTTTAAGCAAACGGGATTACGATTTCTGGATGGATAAATACGCTTCTGCTTTCATCGGAAATAATATTTTATTTGAAACTGAAAAAATACTTGACAACGGTGAAAAAATTTACCGCGAAATTTATTTAAATCCAACAAAGAACAAAAAAGGAAAAGTAATTGAAGTAGTGGCCATTTCACACAACATCACGCCAAGAAAACAAACCGAACAAAAAGCACTCGAGCAAAGCGCAAAACTAAGAGCGATCTTCGAAAGCAGTTCGCATTTAGTTTGGACAGTGAATCAAAAACTGGAACTCACCTATTTCAATAGTAATTATATAAAAACAATTAAGGAGAAATATGGCGTTGACCCGGATATAGGCAAGAGCATATATAATATTGTTCCCGGGAAATTTAGAAGGGACATGAAAAATGTTTGGCAGCCGTTTTATAATAAAGTGTTAAACGGAGAGCAGGTTATTTTTGAAAGAAAAGAAAAGAACGCTAAAGGTGAAGAAGTTTATAGGGAGGTTTTTTTAAGCCCGATCAAAAATGAAAACGGACAAGTTTTTGAGATCGCGTGTTTAGCGCATGACATCACAGAAAACAAACGCTACGAAAAAGAGAACATCGGACAAGCATCAAAAATAAAAGCTATTTTCGAAAGCGGAACACACATTATGTGGACGGTAAACAAAAAAAAGGCCTACACGTCGTTCAATAAAAATTTCTCTGATGCTATTTTCGATCTCTACGGAAGGCGGCCCGAAATAAACAAAGAAATGACGCGACCTGAAAACCAATACTCCAGCGCCGAGTATCACCAGTTCTGGAACGGGAAATATGAAGAAACCTTTAACGGCAAAGCTGTTGAGTTTATAACCGAGCGGACCAATACAAAAGGAAATAAAGTTTACAGACAAATATATTTGCACCCTATTTATAATGAAAAAGAAGTTGTTGAGGTTTCAGGAATGGGGATTGATATATCCGACAAAATTGCCAGCGAACAAAAAATAATTAATCAAGCCGCCAAGCTTAACGCCGTGTTCGAAGGAAGCTCGCATTATATTTGGACAATTGACAGAAGCGGCCGCCTGACATCATTCAATAAAAACTTTGTTGACCTAATTGTCAGATCCTATAATCACGAGCCAAAAGAAGGAACGCGCATTAATTCGGAACCTTATGTGAGCGATTCAGAATATAACACATGGTGGACCGATCAGATTGATAAATCGTTTGGTGGTCAGCGACTGAATTTTGAAACTGCATTTACCGATGGAGACAAGAATAAAATTTATCTTGACGTATATTTAAATCCTATTTATAACGAGCAGAAAATTATCGAAGTCTCAGCTATTGCGCACGATATTACAGAGCGGGTACATCACGAAGAAAAAGTGAATCAATCCTTAAAGGAAAAAGAAGTATTATTAAAAGAGGTTCACCACCGCGTAAAAAATAACATGCAGGTGATCTCAAGTATACTTAACCTTCAATCGTCATACGTAACCGACGAATACGCTTTAAGTTTATTAAAAGAAAGCCAGAACCGGATAAAAACAATGGCTTATATACATGAATCGCTTTATCAAAACAAAACCTTTACTTCTATTAACTTTTCTGAATACATTTCTACGCTTGCGGGTAACATATTACAATCGTATGCTGCCACGGCACAAAAAGTAAGCCTTTCGCTTGATGTTCAAAAAATCATTCTAAACCTTGATACTTCAATACCGGCGGGCCTGATTATTAACGAATTGGTCACCAACTCCATAAAACATGCCTTTGTTGGGTCGAAAGAAGGGATTATTTTAATAAATTTGAACACTAAAGATAATGTCTTATTTTTGGAGGTGTCAGATAACGGCAAAGGATTCCCGAAAGACATAGATTTTAGAAACACAAATTCTTTAGGGTTGCAATTAGTAAACACGCTTGTAGAACAGTTAAACGGTAAATTAGAGCTGAGCGGAAATAAAAACGGGGGAACGAGTTTTTTTATAAACTTCCCAATGTAAAAGAAAATGGAAAAACTAAATATTTTTATTGTTGAAGACGAAAGCATCGTTGCAAAAGACATTCAAAATAATCTTATTAAATTAGGATATAATGTTTTGGGAATTGCTAATAACGGTAAAGACGCAATTGAGCAAATTAAACAAAGTAATCCTGATGTTGTGCTGATGGATATTATGATCAAGGGAGATCTCACAGGCATTGAAGTAGCAGAACAGATCCGCAAATTTGTAAGTGTGCCGGTTATATTTTTAACCGCTTATGCAGACGAAAGCACACTGAGTCGCGCAAAAGTTACCGAACCTTATGGATACATTTTAAAACCGTTCAAAGAAATTGATCTGCACAGCACGATTGAAATGGCTGTTTATAAACACCAAAAAGATTCGGCACTACAGAAAGAGCGTGATTTTTTATATTCATTAGTTGAGAATAAAGACGGTTCGCAAAGCGATATTTTATTTGTGAAAGCAAATAGCCGTTTAGTAAAAGTCTATTTAAAAGATATTTATTACGTTGAGGCGCTTAAAGATTACGTAATTATCAATACTCAATACGCGCGCTACACCGTTCACTCTACAATGAAGGACATTGAGAAAAAATTGGGCACGATCGATTTTATCCGCGTGCACCGCTCTTATATTGTCCGTGTTGAAAAAATACAAGCTATCGAAAACCAAACCGTTGTTTTGGAAAACGAGAAAAAAGCAATTCCCGTTGGCGGTTCTTACCGCGATGAGTTATTAGGAAAATTGAATTTATTATAAAGCACCGGTCATGCTGAATTTATTTCAGCATCTTTATCAAACGAAAAGCCCCTCTTGTACAGAAGGGTTTTTTTATTACTGTTTGTTGTTTATTAGTTTAATACTTCCTGTAGCAATACCATCAGCAAACAAGCTCGCAACATAAATCCCCTCAGAGAAAGAGCTAGCATCAAAAACAACAGAAGTTTTTCCGCGCTCTAATAAATAAATTGTTTTAATTGTTTTGCCTGTCATGTCGGTTACAATAATATGCGCTTCTTTTGCGCTCTCTAAAATATATGCATCAATAGTTGTTGAACCAATGAACGGATTTGGATAATTTTTTAGTAATGATGAT
>DATMPR010000173.1:0-3720 GCA_035567575.1 Bacteroidia bacterium | reverse complement strand
TCACTAAAATAGCTGTTACGATCCATGTGATAATAAAAGCAGGTAAATTAAATGCAAAACTTGGTGCCGCTAAACCCGCTGCTAAACATTTTTCAGTAGCGGTTGCCAGATCATTGCTCAAATAAACCGGAATATCAATGTGAAACAGATGCAACAACTTACAAAAATATCCGCTCCAGGCCACTGCAACAGTTGTAGCGCCCATCATGTATTCTAAAATTAAATTCCATCCGATAAACCAAGCGAATAACTCACCAACTGTTCCATAAGCATAAGCATAAGCTGAACCTTCCACGGGTAGAACCGAAGCAAACTCTGCATAACAAAGCGAAGCAAATAAACATCCAACACCTGCAATTACAAATGATAAAGCCAATGCAGGTCCTGCAAAATCATGCGCTGCAATACCGGTTAACGTAAAAATACCTCCGCCGATAATGGCGCCAATTCCCAAAGAGGTTAATCCCCATCTGGTAAGCACGCGCTTTAAATCACTTTTTTTCATATCAGCTTCAAATGCTGATACAGGTTTTGTTCTCCAAATTGACATAAATAAGTTTTAATTTGTTTGAATCAAATATAATTAAATTTTCGTGATGCAATGTCCCTTAAAATGGGTGTTAATAATACATTATAAACAATGTAACCGGGATTCCTATAAGGAAAAACAGATAAAGCGTGAGAAACAATGCCTTCTGAAAAGCACTGAGATCATTATTAAAATGAGGTTTTAAGACGCTAATAACATGTTGCAGCAACAGCGGCTCAATAACGCTGTATTGGTATACTCCCGGTTGCACGCCATTATATTTTTTTTGAAACGAAAACAAAATACAATCACGTATTAACCAATAATTTTTATCAGGTAGATCAGCGTACTCTAAATGGTATTGTAGTTTTTCAGCATCCAGATAATCTCTTATTTTTTGATTCTTTCCTTCATTAAATAATTCGTAAACCATAATGGCAGGTATCAATACCATTATGAAATTACCACTCAAACTGATCAATATTACTAAAAACAAAACCGATAAAATAGTAAACGCTAAACGTATGCCATAATTATTTTTAATGAATAGATTTTCCAGTAATCGTCCGCCATCTAAAGGATAAATAGGAATTAAATTAAAAATGTTAATGAAAATAAAAACGTTCGCAAGCATTTTTAAAGTTTCGTATGGATAGGTTTTATTAATAATATACAATGCTGTTCCAATTAAAATACCAGGCACCGGCCCAGCCAAAATAATTATACTCATTTGCTTTTGCGATACACTTTGTTTTTTACCGCTCACAAAAGCGCCTATCAACGGAATAATAAATAATTTTACGTTCCGGTAATTATATAATTTCATAGCGAAAAAATGTCCGAATTCATGGATCAATAACACCACTAAAACCGCAGCTATATAAGCGATATTCCTATCGAACAAAAAATAAAACAGCAAGCCGTAAATAAACAAACTTATCATCGAGCGCGTTAAATTATTGCTTTGTTTTTCGGCTAATACAGGTTTCGGCGGGAAAATATTAGTTTCTGCGTCCATTAATTAATCTCTTTGTCATCCTGAGCTTGCCGAAGGACAGGTTTTAAATTAAGATGGAACAACAAATAAATACAAGTCGCAAATAAAAAGAAAGCTCCTGTTTGATGCAAAGTACCCAATACAACAGGCACCTGATATAACAATGTAAAGATCCCTAACATAAATTGAATGGCAACACCATAAATTAAAAACGAAACACCAATGTTTTGTTGTCGCGTTAAATTTAATTTGGAAGATTTAGCCCACACTACCGCTACGCAAGCCACAACTAAAAAAGCAATCGTACGGTGCATGAACTGCACCCCTGCTCCTACTTCCAGAAAATTTTTAATAAAAGAATCCTCAATTAAAATTGTATCCTCCGGAAACCATTCTGTTCCCATTTTCGGCCAACTCGGATAAAACATTCCGGCTTTTAATCCTGCAACAAAGGCTCCGTAAATTATCTGAATTATCAAAACAATAAATAAAATAATTACGGAAGTTTTTAATTTTTTGCCATCGTTCTCAATCACATTTTCTTTCGGATAAATTAATTCCAGCGCAAACCAAAATGTAAATGCAAAAACGGTAAAAGCACTCATTAAATGAATTGCTAAACGATAATGTGACACATTCGGATTTTTTACCAAACCGCTTTTTACCATCCACCATCCAATTAATCCCTGCAAACCACCCAATGCAAATAAAAACAAAGCTTTCATCAACATCGGTTTACTGAATTTTTTCTTTATCACGAACCATAAAAATCCAATAACAAAAACACCCATCATGGTATTACCAATTGAGCGGTGAATATATTCCCACCAAAAAATGGATTTAAATTCTTCCATGCTCATGCTGCTATTTTTGTAAATGAATTCAGGACTGGTTTGATATTTCTGAAAACGCTCGAACCAATCATCAGCGCTCATAGGCGGCAGTGAACCCATAAAATTCCAATCTGTAATAGATAAACCGGAATGTGTTAAGCGTGTAATACATCCTACAACAACCATCGCGTACACTAAGGCACAGCCGCTTAAAAGCCACCAAATAATTGGTTTGTTGGTATTGGTTAAAGCAGTGTTTTCCATTATGGATCGTAAAATTACTCAGCATTTAAATACTAAAAAAATAAACCTGTGTTTTATTATGAAAATTTCTTTTTTCGGGTGAGGTATTTTAGCTAAATTCACCACTTTGGGGTTTATGCTTAAAAAGCTCGCATATTTCATTTTAAAATACCGTCTCAGCTTACTGTTTACAGTGATAGCCATAACCGTTGTCATGGGTTTTTTTGCTACAAAAGTTGAAATTGCCTATAATAATCCGCGCCTGTTACCCTCAACAGATTCCGCCAGTATTGATTACGACTTTTTTAAATCGAAATTCGGACAAGACGGTACCATTTTAATAGTTGGAATAAAAAAAGATGAATTAAATACCTTAGCAAATTACAAAGCCTGGGCTAAAGCGGGTGATGATATTAAGAGCCTTGCCGGAATAAAAAATGTTCTTTCTATCGCACGGCTAAAAGATCTAACCTTAAATGATTCATTAGGCAAATTTGAATTTGTAAAATTAAATGGCTCCAGTCCCACAACTCAAAGTGAATTAGAAGATCTGCTGCTTAAAGTTAACAGCATGAAATTTTACGAAGGTTATGTTTATAGCAGGGAAACTAATTGCACCTCTATGCTCGTTACTTTTTACGAGAAAGATCTGAATACAAAAAACCGGCTTAGCATTGTAGATAATATTAAAAGTGTTGTAGATAGTTTCTCGAAAGCAACTAACATTGAAGTTCATTATTCAGGTTTACCTTTCATCCGTACCGGTATCATGCGGAAAATTTCGCACGAGATGGGTTTCTTTTTAATGCTCGCTCTATTGGTAACTGCTTTAATTTTAATTGGGTTCTTCCGGTCTTTACCGCCAATGATATTT
Source organism: Bacteroidia bacterium (assembly GCA_035567575.1). Classification (GTDB taxonomy): domain Bacteria; phylum Bacteroidota; class Bacteroidia; order B-17B0; family Aurantibacillaceae; genus JAHEYG01. The sequence continues at coordinate 244 of DATMPR010000173.1, read as the reverse complement.
TCTCTTATTGTGGTGATAATGGGCGTAATTACTTCCATTGGTATAGTTGTTTTGTTCGGCTACAAACTAACTATTCTCTCCGGCTTGATCCCGCCGTTAATTATTGTTATTGGTGTACCCAATTGCATTTTAATCTTAAACAAATACCATACTGAAATTGTAAAAGGCATTTCAAAAATGGCCGCGCTGCATATTGCCATTCAGCGTTCTTTTGTTTCATTATTTTTTGCAAACATTACAACGT
>DATMPR010000172.1:0-2857 GCA_035567575.1 Bacteroidia bacterium | reverse complement strand
TTTTGTAAAAAAGCTGCCTTTGGGATGGGGTGGCTTTTTTATTTGTGGTTCGACAAGCTCACCATGACTGCATATTCAAAGGTCATCCTGAGCTTGCCGAAGGACCCAACCTTTTCACAACATTTAACGTACTGTTATATAGGAACCAATTAAATCTAATAAGATGAGAGTTCTGCTTAATAACATACTTAAGGTAACCTTTATCATTGCATTTACCATTATCGCTTTTATAATTGGTTTCTCCTAAGTATTGGTATTAATTACTTAAACTTACAAAAGCCTTCCATTAATCACGGAAGGTTTTTTTATTAAACCGCTTTTCTTCCTTATTTAAATCCCTATTTTTGTGCTTTATTTGAATTATGTCACAAAAGCCGGAAGATTTTTTTAAGAATATTATCTCCCACTGTAAAGAATATGGTTACATTTTCCCCAGCAGTGAAATTTATGACGGACTAAGTGCCGTTTACGATTACGGACAATACGGTGCTGAATTAAAAAAGAACCTGCGCGATTATTGGTGGAAAGCCATGGTGCAAATGCACGACAACATTGTTGGGATCGATGCCGCAATTTTTATGCACCCTACAACATGGAAAGCAAGCGGACACGTTGATGCTTTTAATGATCCTTTGATTGATAATAAAGACAGCAAAAAAAGATACAGAGCAGATGTTTTAATTGAAGAGCATATCGCAAAGATCGAAGATAAAATAAATAAGGAAGTTGAAAAAGCAGCAAAACGCTTCGAGAATTTTGATGAGACAATGTTCCGTTCAACAAATGCTCGCGTAAAAGAATATCAGGATAAAATTGACGCGATCAATCTACGTTTTAAAACTGCTTTAAACGATAACAATTTTGCAGACGTAAAACAAATTATTGTTGATTGCGAAATTGTTGATCCAATAAGCGGCAGCCGTAACTGGACGGATGTCCGTCAATTCAATTTAATGTTCTCTACTTCCATCGGAGCTGTTACTGAAGAAGGAAATACAATTTATTTACGACCTGAAACCGCGCAAGGAATTTTTGTAAATTATTTGAATGTACAGAAAACAGGAAGAATGAAAATTCCTTTTGGTATTGCACAAACCGGTAAAGCTTTCAGAAATGAAATTGTCGCGCGGCAATTTATTTTCCGCATGCGTGAATTTGAACAAATGGAAATGCAATATTTTGTAAAGCCGGGAACAGAAATGCAATGGTACGAATATTGGAAAACCGCGCGTTTAAAATGGCATAACAGTTTAGGTTTAGGAAATGATAATTACAGATTTCATGATCATTTAAAATTAGCGCATTATGCAAACGCTGCTTGTGATATTGAATTTAAATTTCCGTTTGGATTTAAAGAATTAGAAGGGATACATTCAAGAACTGATTTCGATCTAAAACAACACGAACAACACAGCGGAAAAAAATTACAATATTTCGATCCGGAAGAAAATAAAAGTTATGTACCTTACGTCGTAGAAACTTCTGTTGGGTTAGACAGATTATTTTTATCAATACTTTCCGCAGGATTTAAAGAAGAAGCTTTAGAAGGCGGAGATACACGTACTGTTTTAAGCCTCCCTCCTGCTCTTGCTCCAATTAAATGTGCTATTTTCCCGTTGGTGAAAAAAGATGGTCTGCCTGAATTAGCAGAAAAAATACTGAACGAATTAAAATTTGATCACAATGTTATTCTCGACGAAAAAGATACAGTTGGTAAACGTTACCGCCGACAAGACGCAATTGGCACACCGTTTTGCGTTACGGTTGATCATCAAAGTTTAGAAGACCAAACAGTAACCATACGCGACCGTGATACAATGAAACAAGACCGCGTTAAAATTTCGGAATTATTAAATATTCTGAATGAAAAAGTGAGTTTGAAAAGTTTGTTGAAGCAGCTTTAAAATATAAATAAGGATGATAAAACATCATCCAATCTTGCAAAAACAGCAAGATTGGATTAATAAAGTTCATCCTATAACGAAGTTAGCGGCAATATGGCGACAATAAAAATAAACATCCTACTAATCATTTGTCTTTTGACTTTTAAAATCAGCGGACAGGTTGACACTTTGAACTATGAGCCGCATGAGACAGAAGTTGCTTGCGACGGGAAAGGTAAAAAATGTAAATACTTCGTTGACAAAAAACCAGCGACCAAATCCGAATACGACAAAGCACAAGCGCAAAGTGACAATTTAAATAGTTGCAAACCGTGCTGGTTAAAGTACAAAGACAAATCAGGACAACTGGTTTATGAAGGCGACTTCTATACCGACTGTTGTATCGGATTTTATGTAGAACGGTATAGCAGCGGTAAATTAAAATTAAAGGGACAATACAAAACTCCGGTAGCAAAAATACCTGACTATAATGCAGGTGACTGCCGGCGACACGGTAGTTGGACATATTATAAATTAAACGGTGACGTAGAAAAAACTGAAGTGTACAAGGATGGTGAACTTATTAAGTAGCCATACAGCCACTAACCGCAGCTTGGCGTTACACGGGCGACGTGAGTAAAGAAAGTTTAGTATCTTTAAAAAAACGTTTGTTCTCGGCAGACAGTTGAGTATTTCAAAACCGCGCAACGCCAAGCTGCAAAACGTTAAGAGCAAGCCGCTGGACTTTTTATAATTTTATATGAACATACAAGCACAGATCAAAGAATATATTGTCGGTCAGCCCGAACCAAAACGCGGCGACATGCAAGAGTTGCACCGCATCATTCAGAAAATAATGCCCCGATGTAAATTATGGTTCCTGGATGGTAAAAACGAGGAAAATAAAATTGTTTCTAATCCTAATATAGGATATGGATTTCATACCATAAAATATGCTGATGGAAAAACCAGAG
>DATMPR010000171.1:0-4792 GCA_035567575.1 Bacteroidia bacterium | reverse complement strand
CCGGCCGTGTACGAAGAATATTAAAAATTACATCGTCATTATAAAAATGATAGTTAAGATATTTTATTAAAACTTCATTTAAAGCTTTTGTAGCCGCTGCAAAATCGTAATTTTTATGAAAACGATCCGGGCCGTGCGATGAAAGTCCGAATACATATTTTGGATAAACGCCAAATACATTTTTCATTTGACGCGTGTATTCTATCATTGGCCAGCAGCTGTATTCAATGCTTTTTAATAAATATGCTTCGTTATAATCCTCCATGCTTTTAACAAGTGTAGTGAACGAAACATTCGAAATAAAAATATCCAGCTTGCCGAACTTAGTTTTTATTTCATTCAATAAATCAAGTGTATCATCGGCATTAACAACGTCAGCTTGTTTTAAAACAGGCGCAGGAAGATTTTTCGCTTTAAATTCATTGATGATATCTTCTTCTTCAATGCTTCCCCAGCCATAAGTAATAATTATATGATCGCCGTGTTCAGCAAATTTCATTGCAATTTCTTTGCCAATTCCTTTGGTTCCACCGGTTATTAAAACAACGCGCTGTTTATTTATACCTGACATAATTTTCTTTTATTGTTTTTAATATTTCTTCTTCGTTAAAAGTTAATTCGTGCATCATCGTTTCGATACTATAAGTTTCTTCAAACATTTTCCGGCGGCTCATGCTTTGATAACGTTTTAAAACCGACAATGCTTTTCTTGGTTTTTCGGCCATTGCATCGGCAAGTGCATTCGCTTTTTCAATTACTTCTGTTTTTGGTAAAACATAATTGAAGTTTGTTTTCCCGATTAAATTTTTTCCCAAATAAAAATTTCCGGTATATTGCATTTCCTGCGCTATAGCCGGCGACATATAATGTTCCATTAATTTAGTAATTCCCATACCGGGAGTAAATCCCATGTTCATAAAAGAACAGCCGTAACGGCTTTCTTCAGCTAAAATGGCAATATCCGCACACAAGCCAAGTGCTAATCCGCCTCCTATAGCATGACCTTCCATAGCCGAAATAACCGGAACAGGTATCTCCAGTATCATTTTCGAGAGAACGATATCAACTGGTTTTATTTGCTTTTTACAAAGCTTTTCAAGGGTTTCGAGATCGGCTCCAGAGCAAAAAATATCAGGTAAACCACTAATAATTAATACCTTAATATCCTCATTCGCTTTGATCTCATTAAGATTAACCATCAGAGCCTCCACAAAATCAGGTGTCAAGCCGTTTTTTCCCTGTTTATCAAGCATTTGCAACGTTGCTACGCCGGAAGACTCAAGGGAAAGTTTTATTAATTCTGCTGATAAAGATCTCATTTTTTAGGCATTTATAGGGTCAAAATACCGGTTATTTTATGGATTTTGAAGCCAAAAGTAAAAATAGGAAATTATTTAGACCAAAACCCGAAACTTAGTCATTTTTACTCAAAAATGACTGGATTTAGGTCTTTAATAATTCAATATTCTTTTTTATAATATTTCCGATAGACCTCTGAATTTTATTAAATTTGAGGCTCGAAGAAATTAACAAATGAATAGTAATTAATTAATATGGAAAGAGAAGAAATTTTAAAAGTAATTGAAAAAAACATGCATAAATCTGTACCGGGGATCACCGAAAAAATTGACCCTGAAAAAAAATTTACAGATTATGGTGTAAACAGTTTAGATATTGTAGAAATAGTTTCCAGCACTATGCGCGAGCTTAAAATTAAAATTCCGCGCACTGAGTTGTCGGATATAAAAAATATTGCAGGACTCGTTGATAAGTTTGTTGCTTTTTCTCCTAAGTAATATTTCATGAGTAATTCTTTTTTAGATTTCTCTGACAAAGTAGTATTAATAACTGGCGGTACCCGCGGCATAGGTTTAGAAACCGGTTTGTCATTTGGTAAAAGAGGTGCCCGTTGTGTTCTTACTTACCGTTGGGGAGATCATAATGAAGAAATAATTTATGATTCTTTTAAAAAACAAAAAGCACCTAAGCCAATTTTGCTTTACGCAGATGTTTCTAATAATGAAGATACAAAAGCATTATTGGAACAACTCAAACAGCAAGATATTTCTAAAATAGATATTTTTATAAGCAATGTATCATCGGCGATGGTGATAAATTGTTTTGAAGATTATACCTTGAAAGGTTTAAAACAAAGTATTTCGTACTCAACATGGCCAATGATTTCTTATACAAAAGAAATTGAAAAAGCTTTCGGCCATTATCCTAAATATATAATTGGCGTTTCCTCAACAGGACCAACAAATTATTCGATTGGTTATGATTATGTGGCTGCATCAAAAACAGTAATGGAAGTATTTGTGAAATATCTTAATTACCGTTTGCATAAATATGGTGTTTGCATTAACGCAGTTCGTTCACGCGCTATCAAAACACAATCTTTAGAAAACACATTCGGAAAAGATCTTGCTGACTTTGCGAAAAAATTTGTTCCGGATAATTATTGGATCCAGCCCGAAGAACTTTCTGAAGCAATTGTTGCTTTGTGTTCCGGATACTGTGATATTATAAGCGGACAAACAATTACCGTTGATAAAGGAACAACCTTTTTCGATAATTTAATGGAGATCTATACCCGTTCCCAAAAAAACAAACTAAAAACAGTTTAATTATGTCAACCATTGATGAAAGTTTGATCAAGCATGTTCACGATCATTATGCTGAATATACTTATGATATGTTTATGATGAACATGTCGGCCGAGCTTGAAGAAATTGAATTGTTCTCTGAGTATGTTGATGTTTTAAACGAAAAAAAAATATACACATTTGAAGCTGCCCGTTCGGGAACACAAACTACTGAAACAGATTTAGCACGCGCAAATGGTGAATCAGTTCACGTTGTAAATTTATCAAGTTACAATTATTTAGGATTCAGTTATCATCCCGATGTTATCAAAGCAGCGCAGGATGCAGTTGCAAAATATGGTTTAGGTGCTTCAAGTTCTCCGGTTATCAGCGGAACATATTTAGTCCATAAACAATTAGAAAATGCTTTAGTAAAATTTTTCGGTTTACCCGGCCGCGGCGTTTCTTTATTTACTGCAGGATACAGTGTAAATCTTGGTGCCATTTCTGCTTTTATTAAACCGGGTCATCATGTTATTATGGATTCAGCTTCTCACATGTCGATTGTTGAAGGCGCTAAACTTTCAGGAGGGGAAATGTCATTTTTCCGACACAATGATATGACACATCTTGAAGAACTGCTGAAAAAAACATGCGATGATTTTACACGCGTTTTAGTGTGTGTGGAAGGTATTTACAGTGGTGATGGGGATTACGGCAATTTAAAAGAAGTGGTTCGTCTCGCAAAACAATATGGCGCTTTTACTTTAGTTGACGAAGCTCACTCGGCTTTAGTTGCCGGTGAAAATGGTCGCGGTGTTTGCGAACAGCAAGGTGTTTTGGAAGATATTGATATGTATGTGATGACGTTCAGCAAAGCATTTGGCGGTGTTGGCGGTGCTGTGTATGCTAAAAAAGAAATTGTGCAATACATGAACTGGTATGCTAAGTGCCGTATGTTCTCTTGTGCATTAGATCCCGCTGTTACAGGTGGCATGACTAAAGTAATAGAATTAGCTTCAGGACCGCTTGGAACTGAAAGAAGAAAAAGATTAAAATCAAACGCAACTTATTTCAGAAGTTTATTAGAAGGTAAAGTAGTTTTAAGCGAAGGTGATGCATGGGTTGTAATTGTACATTTTGGCGCAGAAAGCAAAACATTGGAATTAAATGATTATTTGCAGCGGAGTGGTTTAGATACGAGTATTATTCAATTCCCTGCCGTGCCACGCAATGAGGCGCGTATAAGAATGTTCATTACATCTGAGCATACACAAGAACAATTAAAAAAAGCAGCCGATATTATTATGAAAGCCGCAGCTAAATTCGATTTTTTAAAAAACAAAATAAATAACCAATGAAAAAAGTAGCATTAATAACAGGAGGTTCTTCAGGATTAGGTTTTGCATTAGCAGAATTATTAGGTAAAGAAGATTATTCAATTATTATTTTAGCAAGAAATCAGGATAAAATAAATAAATCAGTTGCTGATCTGACTGCAAAAAAAATTACCGCTAAAGGATTTTCCTGTGATATTACCGATGAAGCAGGTTTAAAAAAATGTTTCGATCAAATAAAATCCGAATACGGAAAAATTGATTATTTGGTTTTAAATGCAGGAGTTGTAACAACAAAATTACTTTCAGAATATCAAAGCACTTCTGAAATAAAAAAAGATCTGGAAATTGATCTGTGGGGAACAATTCTTTCTGCATATCAGTTTTTACCATTACTGGGAAGCGGTTCTAAATTATTAATGATCTCTTCAGGCTTTGGATTGATGGGAGCTGCAGGTTACTCCATGTATTGCGCGGCAAAAGCAGGAATCATTAATTTCGGGGAAAGTTTACGCCGCGAATTATTGGGGAAAAATATAAATGTATACGTTGCTTGTCCGGGCGACATGGACACACCGCAGTTTCATGAAGAAGTAAAGAATGCTCCGGCATGGATGAAAAAAGAAACTCCGCGTAAACTAATGAAAACCGAAACTGTTGCTGTTAAAATTTTAAAACAAGCTAATGGCTCTAAAAAATATTTGATCGTTCCTTCGGGTGACGTAAATATGTTAGTGGTGCTTAGTAAAATACTTCCGCGTAAATTCCGCGATTCTCTTTTGGATGGAATGTTTCCTCGTCCGTAAATTGAAAGTTTACGGAATAATCCGTGTAACTATTTCAGTATTTTTTGTTACATCTTTTCCCGTA
>DATMPR010000170.1:0-4490 GCA_035567575.1 Bacteroidia bacterium | reverse complement strand
AAAGTTAAAAATCGCGCAGAATTCGGAATTGTTGCAACAAAGCTTGGTTTAAATTATATGGGAGGTCATTAGCGTTAGGTAATTTCCTGTAGACTGAACCTGTTTACTAAATGTCTTAAGATTATTTATTTTATGTTGAGCAATTCAAGAACATTTCCAACCCCAACTCGGCCTTTAGAATTTGTTTTTTTATTAGCATAGAGGACAGAAGGTAGAAGAACAAAGATTTCATTTTTTTGGCTATTGATGCGTATAGCAAAGTCATTTTTAACACCGGCGTAGAAAAGGATGATAAAACGGAGGCAATTTTAAAACACATTTGTCCTTTAACCGAACATCCTGATTTCGTAAGATATTTAAAGAATGGTTTTAATCTTGTTTTGCATAAATATGAAGGATTGACTCCACGAATAAACTCAATAATTAAGCCCCTTAACGGTGCTTGTTAATTGATGAAGAATTTCATAATTATATGTTGTTAGAGTAATTCCACACCCGACTGCATTACTTTTTATTTTTCTCAAATGAAAAACAAGAATTAAAAAAAAAATTGTTAAACAAATTTTGATCTAGTCTAACCTACTTTCATTACTCTAATTTTAATTACACCATTACACTTTATCTGAAAATAAGCAGGTAATTCACAGAGGTAAAATAGTTGTAGATTAAAATATAGACATTTAATTGTCAATCCATATCGAAATTAAAATTTCCCAATTAATCCAATTCCAAGATTAAATTGAAGCAATTGCAGTTTAACATAAGTAGGAACATTGCTAATATATAATGTTGACCCTTCAAAATAATACCCACGGTATTCAGCACTAACTTGAAGTCCGATATGTTTATTTATGTAAAACCTGCTTTGAAAATGCAAACCATAAATAAGTCCTAAATCATCAAAGTTCCAGTAATCATACTCTGGACTATATCTACTATTTCCATTGGGAATCCTGTCTCTCATCTCTACATATGAAACTCCGCCTGCAATTCCAAGTAATAAATCTACTTTTTTATTTGTAAATAAATGCACATTTAAAAGTAGTGAAGCATCCGAATTTTTTGAATGACCGCCACCAACATATATGCTTTCATTAACTAAGGCCTTGAGGCCGATACCTAATTTTTTGTGAATGCCATATTCATAAAGAATGTTTGTAGAACCTGAAACAGCTACTGCACCAAGGAAGAAAGTTTGATCATTATTACCTAACCGAAAAAATGTGCTATGGTAAAACGCAGATCCGACATTTCCATTTATGCCTAAAACATGTGTGCCCTTAAAACCATTTTTTAATATCAATGTATCTTTTGATTTTCCAATTTTGGGTTCATTTTTTTTAATTTGCGGCAAATTAAATGTATTAGTTACGCTGGTTGAGTATTTTATAAGGTAAATTTTATTTTTTTCATAGAGATAATCATATCCGTCAGGGAAATTGAACTTTTTAAATTTTATAAAATTGGGTTGGATTTCTTTTACTTTAACCGCAATAGACTCTCCGTTTCTAAGCTTTAAAGTGTTATCAGATTTTAAACTGTTGAAACAAAGAAAGAAAAAAAAGAAGTATTGAATAACCTGGTTTATTTTAAATCTAAAGGAAAAATAAATGCAAAATTTCAATTTCATAAGCGTGATTTAATGCTTATTATAAATATACAAAACATTTGGGCTAACATCAATAAAAAGACCCATTCCCCTCCATGCAGAGGAACTTAGTTCTTTAAATATAGTTAGATATAATATAGTGAGTTTTTATAAAAAAACATAGTAGTTATTGCAATTAAGAGGATAATTCTAGCAGATAAAATTTCGTGACGCCCCGACCGCATCATTTTTTTCACCAATAACATTGTTTATTATGTTGAAGATTGATTATTTTTGTCTGATGGAAATAGATGAAATAAAAAAGAGCTTTGACCAAACAGTGGATACTTGGAAAAGTGCAACCGAAGAATATACCGAACAGTTATTTGAATTGAGGCCTAATGAAGGCGGTTGGTCGATCGGTCAAGTTTGTGAGCATTTGATAGGTTCAACTCAAAGGGTGTTTGTTGTAATTGATAAATGTCTTGCAGGTAAAACAAATGAGAATGAGCAAAAAACTGTAGCTGGCGAAAATGCAATAAAAACAAATGTTTTAACTAATGGCAAAGTTCAGAACCCAGCGCATAAGGAGAATCCACCTTTACAACCGGATAATCGATTAACAGTAAGAGAAATTTTTGAAGATATACGTAATAACTTCATGAATGTTGCGGAAAAAGTAAAAGCTAGTAAAGCAACAGGAAAAGAAAAACATCCCGTGCTTGGATTTATGAATGCACATGAATGGTTACATACTATTGATATGCACTGGCGGCACCATATTAAACAAAAGGAAAACATTGATGCTTTCCTTAAGAGTTTTGTAGCGGAGCATAATAATTCGTAACACCCCGACCGCATGAGTTTTAAATTTTCTCCAATGAAAATGTAAAGGTGATGAAGATTATTGTTAAACAAATTGATTTTATTATTCTACCTAAACCAAGTATCAGATTATTGCTAGCGCGTTTTTCGTACATCAAATTACCGGTTTGCTTCTCTATATGCGCCGTAAGTCAAAATAAAAATGACAAAACAAAGAACAAACAAGAGTAGTAAATTAAAAACAAAAGGTATTTTTCTTTCAAGAGTATTTTTATGGTCTCCGGGGGACATCAATGCCAGTTGAATCAAAAAAATATTTATTCTTGTCAAAACTTTGTTTGTCGAGTTTAATATTTTTTTAAGTTCTACTGTCATACAGAGTTTTCTGATTATCTAAGATAGACAATATCTTTGTCAGGCAAAAATTTGGTCCTGACTAATAGTAAAGCACCGATGTACTCCTACAAATTAACTTTAACGGCATGATCTAAATAGTGTCAGCAACCCCTCTTTTTAAAAACGCTATTCGTAACCCGTAACTTACAGAGATAGAGGAGATACTACGGATAATTTCAATAATAGATACGCATCCAGATACGTATCTATTAAATACCAGGGGAGTTTTCAGTACGGAGAGATGAAGCCATAATCACAAATAAAGGACTATGGTTGTAACTGTAAAAAGTCAAAAAACGATGGCTGATCCGGACACCCAAGAGCCCCACATCTACGCAAATTTTTTAATGTTTTTAGGCCAAGTAAATAAACAAATTATCTTTGATATGTGATAAATTCAGAAAATAAAACCATCCGCTCAAATCAGCAATTGGAATTTTACAAAAAATTTATTTTTGATGCTCTTTTACCACCAGAAAAAACAGCGTTAAGAAATGGACTCAAATTATTTCACTTAACTTTCGATAATTTTCTTGCTGGTGGATATGAATTGATTGATGAACAAAAAGGTTTCGATATTTTTAAAATACCTTCCTCAGAACATGCAAATAAATTTGCCACACAAAAAGTCATTTCTAAAATCGATCAAAAAATTAGAGAAGAGTTTTTGATAGTTCTTGTGAGAATAATATTCATAGTTTTTCAACGACTAATAGATAATAATGAAAAATTACACGCTATCGATTACGGCGCGTTTGCCTTGGACACTATTGATAAAATAAAAGGCAGATTTCCAGATGTAAACCATAGCCTTTATGATGGACTTGTTCAACAAATATCAAATGGAATAATCAAACTACAAATAAGTATTTTGGAAGAAGTGGAATTACAAGAAGGGCAACAGAATCAACTAATAAAACAGGATGATTCGGATTACAAAAACCCGCCGCCAATTACTTATGATTACTGGAATTTTTCAGAGAAACTTCTAAACGAATTGGAAGAATTACTTCTTAAATATGATTTTATAGAACCGCATCCAAATTTTAAATCTCCTTTTATTAGTTCCAGAAAAATAGTTCCTGATAGTGAAAAAATTATTTGGAAAAAATCGTTTAATGAAGCTTTCTATTTACTATTTACAATCCTTAATGGCGAATTTACAAAAACCGGTGAAAAAATAGATAGCGTCAGTAGCAAAATCTTCTTTTTTAAAGACAAACAAAATAATTCAAATAACATCTCCTCCAATTATCGAAAGTTTGGAAAGCATTTGAAAAAAATAAATGTGTATTCGGAAAAAAAACTGAAAATAATTAAATCTCTTATTTCTGAAATTAATTTCCCTTCTGAACAATAGAATTATAAATTCCAAATAAAACGGTTGGAAATACGGTTGGAAATCTCCAACTGTTTCCAACCGTATTTCTAACTTCCTTCATAGCGTTTCGCTAGTCACTGAATTACATTTGTAGTGTGGCTTTAATAATATATTATATCAAAATGAAAGGAGGGTGTCATTCAAATAAAAATGTTTTAGTAAACAATTAAATAAATTATAAACTCTAATAATTAGAAATCATGCGAAAATTAGTTCTACAAATACCATCTACCTTAATCTTGGAAATGGCGACCAAAATCAGTGAATCCAACTTAGAGAATAGTATTGTCGGCGCAACCG
>DATMPR010000169.1:0-19771 GCA_035567575.1 Bacteroidia bacterium | reverse complement strand
CCATAGCATTTTGTCCGGTAGCGTCAATAGTTGTGTTACCATCAAGATCCCACCCCCAAGAATTTATGACACCATTACTTCCGACAACATATGAGTTATCCCAGAAGTTGGTGTAATCACCCAAACAAGTTCTTGTAAATCCGAAATGTGAAACAGGATTTGAAAAAACATTTACTGCCTTAACAATCGTATCTGAACATCCAACACTTGTAACTCCAATTAAGGTTACGTTGTGAGTTCCACTTGTGGAATAAGTAAGCGTTGGTGATATGGTCGTATTATCAATTGAACCGTCACTTGTAAAATCCCAATACCAATTGGTCATAGTATTTCCATTGGCGTTTGTTGTATTATTAAATACCGTAGGCGCACCTTCACAAATATTATTGAAGGTAAAGTCAACAACAGGTAAACCATTGACCTTGACATTTTGCGTAATGCTGTCTTTACATCCATCTGCATTCGTGACCAGGAGTTGGACAGAAAAAGTTCCGGCTGTTCCATAAGTATGATTAGGTTGATTAAAACCCATGCCAATTGTATTAGCTGTCATATCTCCCCATGTCCAATTGTAATTTGTAATACCCGAGCCACCATTCAGTGTTGAGGTACTTGTAAATGAACTTGGCGACGTTAAACAAGATGTATTATTTGTAAACGCTGCAATAGGTGCAGGTTTTACAATGTAAGTATAAGTTGAGCCGGGCTGACAAGTAATAAAACCTGTTGTTGAACAAACATAAGTTCCCGGGGTTGTAGCCATAATAGTAGGTGAAACAACTGTCGGACCAACCGGTGGCGTCCATGTATAACTTACCATACCCGGAGGGCCATTTAATAGACCTGTACAAGATGTAACCGGAGTTGTTGGAGCAGGGGGGCCACAATCAGCATCAACATAACAATAAGCCCAATCATAATTATATAAACACCAGTCGCAAGAAATTTTAATTACGATGTTTTGTAAATTATAAGGACTTAAATCAACAGCAACAGTTTGCCAAGGCACATAAGTTACAGGATAACTACCAACAGTACTACAAATTTGAGCTCCCTGCATTGGCGCAGTTTGTGCGATACCCGGAGGTAATCCAATAAATGCATTAGGAGGTGAAGCATAGTAACAAGAGTAAGTCGGACAAGCTAATTTGTTACCGGCCTGATCATAAAAATTAATTTGAAAATTAGCAGCAGCGTTTGCAGGATGCGGGAAATTTAAAATAACAGCGGCAAAGTGTAATTGAAATTGATTATTTAACGGAGTAACGGCAACTGTTCTTGAAGCCAAAGCATGAAAATTTACTTTTCTATTAGGACCGCTGCAGCTGGTATTGTTGTCATTTAATCTTAAAGAGTAATTACCACCACCGGGATAAACACAAGGAAAACCGCCAAAGGGATCAACACCACCATTCATAACTTGAAAATCACCGGTTACAGACCAAGTAGCTGTACTATTCTGTTCAAAATCTATATTAGTACAACCTACAGGCTGGTTACCCTGAGATAACGTGGTATTACCCGACCCTCTATTTGCATTTCCGTTTTTTACATTAGCATAATATTCAGCGCTGCTTCTTTCGCCATTAGGGTTAGTAATCTGATTTTGGTTATACAGATTATATTTTCCATCTATATAAGTTCTCTTGGCACGCTGCAACATTTCGTGTTTTTGCTGATCAGTTTTAGCATGACTTGCATGATGCATTGAGCCTACGTAATCGAAGCCTGCTAAAGAATCTACAGGTGCTTTACTTTGAGATAACAATAAAGTCGATAAACTAAAGAAAGCGGCAGATAAGATGATTTTTCTCATTGATTAGTTTTTAACACTACAAATATAGATTATATAGACCAAACCCTAAGTAATCTAAATAACTGTTTAGCCCATTTGACTAAAAAATAGGCCTATTTGACTCAAAACCATGAAATGAGTGAATAGATTTAAACAAAAAACCCCTGAAATACGATGATTTCAGGGGTTTTTATAAAGGTTAAAATATTTAGTTAACTAAGCCTGAAAAGCCTGCATCTTTTCTTAATTTAATGAATTCAGCATCATCTTTAGCAGCTGCTTTTAAAGTACCATCTTTTTCAATAGCAGTTTTTAAATTGCTGATCACATCAGAAGTGCTGCTTCTGCGCGCTGCAGAAACTGCTTTTAAGTAGTAACTTAAAGCCATGTCTTTTTCATTACCTGCATCAATAGTAGCGCCAACCTGATCAGGACTGCCGGCTAATAATTGAGCTAAAGCTTTATTGAAACTTTTTGAGTCGCCAAAGTCGGATACCGCATCAGAGTATTTACCATTTCTAACTTCCATGATTCCTTTGTTGTAACCAACTTCAGGACCGGCACCGTTAGCTTTATTATATAAATCCATTGCAGCAACACGGTTACCATTCTTTGCCTGGATAATACCAAGGTTATTCATGATAATAGGATTACCTGCACCATTTTTCTCTGCACGCGAAAATGCTTCACCAGCTTCGCTAACTTTATTTTGAGTTAATAATGCAACTCCTAAGTTATTTGATGCTCTCCAATCAGTAGCATTTTGTTTTTCTGCCGCTGCGTAAATTTGAGTTTTAGTATTAATATCAGCAGTTAAAGTAGCGCCGTATAATAATTCTTCAATTGATAAACTATCAGGATGTGAAGTAGCTAAGGCAGTGATCATTTCGTCTGTACGCGATTTTTTGTCAACGTTGATGATGATCTCAGAACGGCGTAATTTCGGTAAAATTTTCTCAGCTAACTCAGTATAAGTTTTAGATAAATTTTTAATTTCTGTACGGCGTTGGTTAGGATCAGAGTACATAGTTAAAACACGTAAAATAAGATCTTTGTCAGCCATTGTAGAAGCTTCCATTAAAGATTTGAAACCTTCCCAGTCTTCTTTAGTAGTTCCAACAACATATTGTTCTTTTTCCTTACCAAATTTATTGTCTTTGTTTTTGTTCTTTTTGAATTCGCCCATAAAAGCAGCAGAACCGCTTTTAGCACGATCCATAGCTAAGTGCTCATTCTTTTCAGTCTCACCATCAGGAGAAGCGTAAGCATTAACGTTAATGCCTTTGAATTCATACCATATACTGTTGATATTTGTTTGGATAAAAGTTAAAGTGTTTTTTACTTCTTCACTTTTCATTTCGGCCGGACGAACAACAGATTGGTTAATTACGTAGTAAATATGAGCTGTTTGGTTAACAGGAGTAATTTTCACAAATGCATCTTTACCATAGATTCCTTTTTCGTCGTTACGAACTAAAAGCGGAGTAATGATAGTACCATCTGCAATTTCTACAGGTGCAAAATCTTTGATTTTTTTCTTTACCTGACCTTGAGCGCGAAGTTCAACTTTCGCTACTTTCATTCCTGGTTCGTAAAGAAATTTATCAGAAGTATAGCTGAATGTTCCGCCTTTTTCGTTACTGATCTTTTGGCCGCTTCCGGTGGCTTTATCGCCAACTAAAACGACAGGTTTCATTGCTTTTTCACCACCGGTGTATTTTACAACAGGGGTAATGGTCATTGTTATTTTTTTACCAAATAATTTTGGATTAAATTTTCCGCTAACGCTAAACTGTACGCTATCACCATGCATCTCGATCGGATTTGGTGTTGCGGTATAGTTAATGTCTTTTTGTTTTTTGATCATTTTGCCAAGTCCGTTACAGCCGGTCAATACTACTGCAACTGATAAACTTACGCTTAAAGTCCTTAATAATTTTGAATTCATAATTGTTGGTGGTTTTAGTTTAAACACGCTGAGCAAAAATATAAAATATTTGATAAAGCCCAAGCTAAATATGTGAAATTTGTTAAAAATAAAAAAGCCCCGGAACAGCTTATTTGTTTCGGGGCTAAAGTATTGATAAACAGTATTTTGTTATTTACTAAGCGCGTTAACCTTTTTGGTTAGTTTTGATTTAAGGTTACCTGCCTTGTTTTTATGAATAATGTTACGTTTTGCTAATTTATCAAGCATTGCCGATACCTTCGGTAATAACTCCTGAGCTTCTTTTTTAGCAGTAGAAGTACGTAATTTTTTTAAAGCCGTACGGGCAGTTTTCGCATAATAACGGTTTTGAACGCGTTTTGCATTGTTTGACCGGATCCGCTTAATTGATGACTTATGATTTGCCATTCTTTTACTTTTTAAATTTCTTGCCCAAAATTGGGAGTGCAAATATACATTAATTTTTGAATATGCAAATGTTAAAAACAATACTATTTGCTGAATTGCATATTATATCTTAAAAACTATATTTGTTTTAGAGTGAATAGGTTAAAAACCCTTTTAATAATCTTTTTTATAGCAGGAACCGGGCTTTTAAAAGCGCAAACCGAGCCTCCTGTTCAGAAAAATCTTGTGCCTAACGGAAGCTTCGAAAACTTCCGGAAAAAATCAAGCAGTATCCGTCAGGCAATACCGTGGACTCAAATAGCATCTGTCGATTTTTATCAAACACCGGTTGAAAAAGATACCGGATCGCATAAAGGCGGTTACAGTGGTGATTGTTATGTTGGGTTGAGGTTTCAGAAGCGTTACAAAGAATTTGCACAAGTCCGGTTAGCGGAAGCTTTACATAGAGGAACCATTTATGAATTCGAAATGCATGTTCGCTTGGCTTATTGGAGTAACGCGATCGTAAAATCAATCGGGGTTTTATTTTCTAAAGGTGGTTACCATAGTCAGGGTGATGCCGTTAAATCGTGTATTATCGATAGCATAAGTAAAAAAGGCGGTTTCATAAATAATTACCAATGGTTTACCATAAAAGGAAAATATAAAGCGGATGGCGGCGAAAAATACATTACCATTGGAAACTTTACGCCTAAGATCGAGAAAGATCTGGTACGTATTAATATTTTTAAATTAGGATTTAGGGAAGCGTATTATTTTGTTGATGATGTGAGTTTGTATAAAGCTAAAGAAGCTGAAGAAAAAGTAGCTGTCGAATACGTTGGAAGCATAAAGCCCAATGAAGAAGATTCCGTCCTAACAGTGAGCAAAGATATTAAAGTAGGGGAGAAGGTAGCCCTCAAAAATATATTTTTCGAAAACGGAAAATATTATTTATTACCCGAATCTTATCAGGAGTTAAACAAATTGGCACAATATTTAATTCGTCACCAGCAAATGCAGATTCAAATTAACGGACATAGCGATAACAGCGGCAGCAGGAACAGAAACCAAAAATTATCTGAATTACGTGCACGCGAGGTATTTGAATATTTAATTAAAAAAGGTGTTCAGAATAAAATGTACTTTAAAGGATACGGCAGTTCACAGCCTGTTGCGAGCAATGATACCGATGAAGGCATGCAAAAAAACAGAAGGGTTGAATTTGAAATTATAAAAAATTAATTATGGAAATAAAAAAAGATGATAAGCAAACCATTAAAGCCTGGACTTTTTATGATTGGGCTAATTCGGTTTTTCCGTTGGTGATTACATCAGCAATTTTTCCTAATTTTTATGATGCAGTAACTTCAACAAAAGATGAAGCAGGAAATATCATCAGTCAAACAGTCACATGTTTCGGAACTACTTTCGAAAACAATAATATTTATTCGTTCGTTTACGCTTTTGCATTATTTATCGTGGTTTTAATTGCACCAATTTTAAGTGGAGTTGCTGATTATCTAGGAAATAAAAAACGATTCCTGCAATTTTTCTGTTACCTGGGTGCTATTTCGTCTATGTGTTTATTTTTCTTTAGTAAAGATCACCTCGAATTAAGTTTTATTCCTTTTGTAACTGCAACTATTGGTTTTTGGGGAAGCCTGGTGTATTATAATTCTTATCTCCCGGAAATAGCGAGTCCCGAAAATCAAGACTCTGTAAGTGCCCGCGGATTTTCATTAGGTTATTTTGGGAGTTCGTTATTGTTGATCATTTGTCTCATCAGTATTATGGTTTTACATGTACCGGCCAAATACAGTTTTTTAATGGTAGGAATTTGGTGGATAGTTTTTGCGCAATACACTTTTAAATATTTACCGAGGCAAAGTCATGCGCCGCACGGTACCGACAGAAAAGGTTTATTAGGAAAAGGATTTAAAGAATTATTATCAGTTGCAAAGCAAGTTATAAAACTAAAACAACTGCGCCGTTTTTTATATAGCTATTTTTTTTACAACATGGGTGTACAAACCATTATGGTTGTTGCAGTATTATTTGCGCGTAACGAAATTAACTGGCTCGATGAGAAAGCGAAAACAACTTCTTTGATCATTAGTATTTTAATAATTCAATTCGTTGGTATTTTAGGTTCATTTGTGTTTTCTAAATTATCAGGTAAAATTGGTAATCTTAGATCATTAATGCTGGCTGTTTTTATTTGGGTTTGTATTTGTACTTTCACTTATTTATTCGTTTACCAGCCAATGCACTTTTATATTGTCGCATTTTGGGTTGGTTTTGTAATGGGAGGGATCCAGGCACTTTCGCGCAGCACTTACAGTAAATTTTTACCTGAGACCGAAGATCACACGAGTTTCTTTAGTTTTTACGATGTCATGGAAAAAATGGGAATGATAATTGGTACAGTATCCTTCGGATTGATCAGCGAAAGTTTAGGTGGCATGCGGCCTGCAGTATTAGCTCTGGTTGGTTATTTTGTGTTAGGATTTATTTTATTGCTTCTTGTTCCTAAAAATAAGGTCGCTTAATTTTCAATTTGGATTTTAAAAATCTGATTTTAGTCACCGGTCAAGAATTAGTTTTTTTGTATCTTTATTTTTATGGAATACCGCGACTTTGTCCGCAATCTAACTTTTAAGCGCCAGAAGAAAAGCGAAAGCATCAGTTTAATTCCTCTTCGACTCTTTCATTAAATTTTTTTTTCGATTGTATTTTAACAATTCTTTTCTTCCACCCTTAAGCCATTATAAAAATAATTAGACTTAGTCAAACAAGCAGATGAGTACGTTACAAAACCTTATAATTCTTATACTCACCGGGACGCCATCCGGTTGTTGCTTCAATAAACTTCAAAAATTTATTTTTAAGGGAAATATTTATTTTTGAAGCATCGTATTTAAAATCCCAATTCAGTTTTGCAATGCGTTCTTTCATTACGTTTGGGTGCGTGCCGGTAAAGGGGGCCAGACTATCAATTTTGCTATAATCAAATTCATCTGCGACTGCAATATTTTTTTTCATCCATTCATCATCGTGCCACATTTTATGAAAATTTTCTTGCTTGGCTTGCTGCGCTTTTGGTGGTTTTACCCAACCGTAATGATAAACGGAAGCATCAATTTTTTTTACATTTAGTTTGCCGCCGTCTATTTTTCTAAAACCTTGCGCGTCTTTATACGAACGGATATTTTTATCGTTTTTGATTATGCGAATCTCATTACGGTACCAGTTCCGCGAATTTCCAATGTAATTATAATTCCCGTAAAAGTGAGTGTAATTAAAAAGCAAACCATCAACAGTTTTATCATCTTCGTATTGCTCCATTCCTTTTTTAATGACATCTAAATATTTTTCATGAATTACTTCATCACTTTGAATATAAAAACACCAGTCGGAACTTTTATCAATAGCATCAAAAGCTTTATTGGTTTCAATAGATAATAATTTTCCGCCTTCCCGCAATTTATCATCCCAAATGCTTTCCATTATTTTTATTTTGTGAGAATTTATTTTTTTGATCAGATCAAGCGTACCGTCTTCAGAATTTCCAACACTCACTAAAAATTCATCGCAAACAGGAAGTATGGAAGTTATGGCTTCTACAACCGGATAGTCATATTTAATTGCGTTTCTTATTATGGTAAAGCCTGTAACTTTCATGCGTAAATATAAATATTCTTAAAACGGATAACCAATTCCAAAATTTAATATTGTACGCTTTAAAGGTTTTTTATCAAACTGCCATCTGTTACCTTCCGCGTAAGCAGGATCAGCTATTGGTACAGCCAGATCCAAACGTAAAACAAAAAAACTCAGATCCCAGCGTATACCAAAACCACTGCCTACTGCAAACTCTTTATAAAAACGATTGAATTCAAATGTACCTTGAGGTTTTGCCGGATCATTATGCAATAACCAAATATTTCCAACATCGGCAAACCAGGCGCCGTGAAAGGAGCGGAAAATGTGAAAACGATATTCAATATTTCCTTCAATTAACAGATCGCCGATCTTATCATATTTCGATTTTGTATCACTTGGCTGCTCATAACCTCCGGGCCCTAAAGTACGGGCACGCCAGGCTCTAACGCTGTTCGGACCTCCGGCAAAGTAACTTTGTTCATAAGGTAAAACATTTAAATTTTTTAAAGGCTTGCCAATTCCAAAAGCAGTGCGGTACACAAGCCGGCTTTGTTTACGGACCGGAATATAAAGACGGTAATCGAAATCAAATTTTAAAAACTGCGCAAACGGAATGCCAAACATAAGATAACGGCCCATCGTATCTTTTTTCTGACCCGCAGCATCAAACAAACCTCTTAAAATATTTCCCGATGAAGAAACGTTGATCTTAATATAACTCGTAATTTTTTTTGATGTATTTATAACACTGTTTTGTTGCTGGCTATTGTAGGTAAGGGAATATTTTGAAAGAGTAGTGATGTGATCCTGAAAAGAATTCAATAGAAAGAAATCGCTCAATGCAACCAGATCTGAACGGAAAGAGGGAAGTAATCTTGCTTGCACCATGTAAACTTCAAAAGGAATCAGATCGTGTTTTATTTTTGATTTATGACTTCTGAAACTAAAACCATAATCAATATTAGTAATGGTTCTGTTAAACTCCGGGCGGGATTGATAATTTAAAGATGTGTTAATGTATGTTCTTGGAAAAGCATCTTTTTTAAAGGGTAATAACGAAAACGGAAATGCCGCACGCGGTACCGAAAATTTTAACGATGGTCCAACCTGAATGGTATTAAATGTATTTTGAACCTTAGTAATATCAGTTTGTACGTTATTAAATTGTTTTTGCGCAATTAAAGCGCCGTTTATTCTAAATTCTAAAAGTTCAGCGCCACGCCGTAAATTTTTGTTCTGATATAAAATACTGCCGTCAATACCAAGATTACCCGAAGTGTTGGTACCTTCAGTTTCAATATTAATGGCTTGTTTAACCAGGGGCTGACAAACAATATAACAATCTAACTGATCATTGTAATGCGGATTTTTTACGTATTGGATCAGAACAGTTCTGAAAACACCAAGATTCAATAAGCGCTTATATGTTTTTTCGGCCAGTGCTTTTTGAAATACTTGTCCTTTATAAAATTCTATATTTCTTGAAATAACATTGTATTTATAACGGATCCTGTTGTTGAGTAAAAAGATCAGATCTTCGTGGTGAATAGAATCTTTAAAAAATTCGTCTTTGTAAGAGCCTTTCATGTTTTCCGTTATAATATAAACGTTATTCACATAATAGCGCTGATGTTTTACATAGGAGACAGAATCTTTTTGCGCATTGGCGAATACGGGAAATTTTTTTGCGGAAACTGTAATATCTATTTTCTGTGGTGCAATGCCGGAATCTACATCAAAATAAATATAATCCGATTCGAAATAATAATAACCGTTGTTAAGGAGGTTACTTGTTATTCTCTCTCGTTCGGCTTGTATGACATCGGCATCAAAGGCGGCGCCTCGTTTTAATTTGCTGTGTATTGTATCTTCAAAAATATAATAACCTAATTCATCATCAGTAAATGAATATTTAATGTTATTAATAAAATATTGTTTGCCGGGAAAAAGATGATAAGAAACATGAGCTTTCTTTTTATGTTTTGCATACGTGACGCTATCATGCACTTTAGCATAAAAATAACCTTTTGAAAATAAAAATTTTGAGATCTGCAGTGCTGTTTGTTTTGCAATGGCTGAATCGTAAATAACAGGTGCTTCACCTGCTTCTAATAAACTTTCGCGGAAGGTTGGTTTATCTTTGTTTTTTAGTTTTGGTTCTTTTGGCGGTTTACCATTTTTGATCCGTTTCTCATTTTTGACATTATTTTTATTAATACGTTCTTCATTGATCCGGTCAAAACGTGCATCACGTTTTTCTTTGTGCTTTACTAATTTATCTTTATTGATCTGATTATATAACCATAAGTTAAATGGAAAAAGAAATAATATTTTACGGTTTGGTTTTTGTCTGATATAAGCTGCAACTTCATCTTTAGCAACCGTACTTTTTTGGTGATCCACAATTTTATTGGAACTCACCAGATATTCATTCGGTCCCAGATGTTTTGATATGTTACATGAAAAAAGAAGAAACGACACACTAATGCACAGCGTTCGATAGACTAAACGCCCTTTCAAAAGTCTATGCAAATAAGTGCCCAATAATAGTTAATTTTATTCCCTACGAATTTAACTAAATTATGATTAGTAAGAATCAAATAAAGCAGGTTAAAGCATTGCATCTCAAGAAATACAGGGATGAGAACGGATTATTTATAGCCGAAGGAATAAAAATAATAAACGAAATTGTTGTTACAAAACCAAAACTTATAGATCAATTATTTGTTACTGAATCCTATTTGCAAGGCAATTCTAACGTTTTATTAAATACAAAAGTTGAGTACACAACTATTACGGAAGATGATCTGAAAAAAATCAGCATGCAGCAGCAGCCTAATAATGTGTTGGCGGTTTGTAATTATTTTAAGGAAATAAAACCGTTTACTGATTTGAATAAAACGTTTAGTTTTTATTTGGATGATATACGTGATCCGGGAAATTTAGGGACTATTTTACGGATGGCAGATTGGTTTGGAGTGAAAGAAATTTTTTGTTCAAAGCAAAGTACCGATATGTACAATCCAAAAACAATTCAATCGGCAATGGGTTCTTTTTTAAGAGTTAAAATTCATTATTGTGATTTGAAGGATTTGATCGGGAATGCAAGACTCCCTGTTTACGGCGCCGTATTAAAAGGAGAAAGTATTTACGATCAGAAATTAAAAAATGGATTAGTGATTATTGGCAACGAAGCGAATGGAATTTCTAAGCAAAATTTAGAATTTGTAACGAATCCAATAAGTATTCCTGCATCAACGTCAAGTCACACCGAATCATTAAATGCTGCAATGGCAACAGCAATAATTTGCTCTGAATTTTTCAGACAATCTCTAAATCCTAAATCCTAAATCCTAAATCCTAAATCCTTATTTAGGTTTTTGTACAAAACATTTAATTCTAACCGAAGCCGAATTTTTGGCATTGGAAATAATTACAACTTTCCGGTCTTGTCTGTCGTACGCGCTTTTGGTATCAAACTTAACTGTTAATTTATTTGTTTGTCCCGGTGCGATCGGTTGTTTTGGGAAATCAACTGTAGTGCAGGAACATTCTACTTCGTAATTTGTTATGATAAGAGGCTGATCGCCTTCATTGGTAAATTCGTAATCGGCACTTACAACATCTCCTTTTTTTACTTTACCAAGATCTTTTTTTGTTTCAATGAATTTTATTTTTGCCTGAGCTTGTAAGGCGGGAGTGAGGTACATTAAAAAAATAAAAATTACAAATGGTATAAAATAAAAAATCCCTCCGCCGGTGGTGGAAGGATTTTTTTTAAAAAATTTTATATTAAGGTTGTTTTGGAACATCCGGTGTAGCCGTGCTTGTTGGAGCAGCTTTTACTTCGCCTTTGATTTTAACTTTAATAGTTGCTAATTTACTGTTAGATGTAATAGTTACATTTTTATCAAAGCGACCAACACGTTTAGTATCATACTTCACTTTAATAACACCGCCTTTTCCCGGTAAAATTGGTTCCTGAGGCCAGCCCGGTTTTCCATCAATGGTAGTTGATGTACATCCGCATTCACCTTGAACGCTCGTAATTGTCAATGGTGATTTACCAATGTTCTTAAATTTAAACTCACGTACGCCATTTGCATCGAAATCAACAGTGCCATAGTCCAACACTTCGTTTTCAACTTTAATTTCAGGCGCATTAGGGTCTGAATTAGGAACAACCGATTCCTGAGCTCTGCCTGTCAATGCGAACATCGACAATAAAGCAACTATTGCAGTAATTTTTTTCATAATAATTAAATTATAATTTCATTGTCATCCTGAGCTTTTGCCGAAGGATAATTAACCTTTTTTCTCAACCGGAGCACCTTTTGATGGCTCATTCGGCGGGAAAGCTACTTCAACCGGTTTTGCTTCAATGCTACCTTTAATTGAGATAGTTTGTGTACCCGATTTAGCGTTAGAGTTAATAGTTACAGTTTTGTAAATAGGCCCAACACGCTGTGTGTCGTATTTTACCTTAATTACACCGCTTTTGCCCGGTAAAATTGGTTCTTTCGGACATTGTGGAACTGTACAACCGCAGCTTCCCTGGCAATTTGAAATAACCAACGGTTCTTTACCGTTGTTAATGAATTTAAATTCACACTCTCCGTTATCACCTTGTTTGATGTTACCGTAATCGTGAACCATTTTATCTAATTTAATATCTGCTAAACTAGCCGGAGCAGTTGTAGGAGTAGCAGCCGCATCATGGTTATGACCATCAGTTGCAGTATGTACTTCCTGTGCATTTGTTAGTGCGGTTAAACCTGCTACTAAACCTAAAGTTAAAACGAGCTTTTTCATGTTATTTTGTTTTTGTTTATTTTAAAGTACTAAAATCATACCAAAGATAGTATACTACTACGATAGTTTGAGTTTTTTTGCGAAATTTAACAAAAATTTTAATACTTGTAATGGAAGTCCCAAAAATATATAATCCTAAGGAAGCGGAAGATAAATGGTATAAATATTGGCTCGATAAAAAATTCTTCAGATCTCAAGCTGATAGATCTAAAAAGCCCTATACCATTGTTATTCCGCCGCCAAATGTTACAGGTGTATTGCATATGGGACACATGCTTAATAACACAATTCAGGATGTGTTGATCCGCCGCGCGCGGATGTTAGGTTATAATGCGTGTTGGGTACCGGGCACTGATCATGCGAGTATTGCCACTGAGGCAAAGGTTGTAAAATTATTGGCGGATAAAGGAATTAAAAAATCTGACCTCAGCCGCGATGAATTTTTAAAACATGCTTGGGACTGGAAAGAAAAATACGGCGGAATAATTTTAGAACAATTAAAAAAATTAGGTGCGAGTTGTGATTGGGACCGAACCCGCTTCACTATGGAAGCCGATCTGAGCGAAGCCGTTATTGATGTTTTTATTGATCTGTATAATAAAGGGGAAATTTACCGTGGTGTTCGCATGGTTAATTGGGATCCTCAGGGATTAACCGCCGTTAGTGATGAAGAAGTAATACATAAAGAAACCAATAGCAAATTAGTTTTTGTAAAATATAAAATTGAAGGCAGTAACGAATTCATAACGGTTGCCACAACTCGTCCGGAAACAATTATGGGTGATACTGCTGTTTGTGTACATCCAAATGATGAACGCTACAAACATTTAAAAGGTAAAAATATTCTTGTTCCTATAGTAAATAGGGTGGTGCCTGTAATTTATGATGATTATATTGATCTGGAATTTGGTACAGGCGCTTTAAAAGTTACACCCGCGCATGATATTAATGATTACAATTTAGGTATTAAACATAAGTTACCTGTTATTGATGCATTAACTCCTGATGGAAAAATTTCCGAAGCCGCAGGCGCTTATGTTGGCATGGATCGCTTTGCTTGCCGAAAACAAATTATAAAAGATCTGCAAGAGCAAGGTTTGGTTGAAAAAATTGAAGAGATAAAAAATAAAGTGGGGTATAGCGAGCGTACAGATTCTGTTATTGAACCAAAACTATCCATGCAATGGTTTTTAAAAATGGATAAGGTAAGTAAACCCGCTTTAGAAAATGTTTTGAACGGAGAAGTAAAATTAATTCCTGAAAAATTCATCAACACCTATAAACACTGGATGGAAAATGTACATGATTGGTGCATTAGTCGTCAACTCTGGTGGGGACAACGGATTCCTGCATGGTATGACGGAAAAGGAAATACAGTTGTTTGCAAAACAAAGCAAGAAGCAATTAAATTATTAAAGAGTGAAGATGTAAAACAAGATGAAGATGTTCTCGATACATGGTTCTCATCGTGGTTGTGGCCGATAACAGTTTTCGATCCGAAAGCAATTAAAAATGGATGGGAAAATGCGAATGAAGACCTGAAATATTATTATCCTACTAACGATCTGGTAACCGCTCCTGAAATTTTATTTTTCTGGGTTGCGCGCATGATGATCGCGGGCTATGAATACACCGGACAAAAACCTTTCTCAAATGTATATTTAACGGGAATTGTTCGCGATAAGCAAGGACGGAAAATGAGTAAAAGTTTGGGAAATAGTCCGGAGCCTTTAGAATTAATTGAAAAATACGGCGCTGATGGAGTTCGTGTTGGGATGTTATTATGTTCACCTGCAGGAAATGATCTGATGTTTGATGAGAGTTATTGCGAACAAGGAAGAAATTTCTGGAATAAAATCTGGAACGCGTTTAAATTAATAAATGGTTTTGAAGTCGCGGAGGTAAAACAAACTGCAGCGCAAAAAACCGCCATCATCTGGTTCGAAAATAAGTTGAGTGAACAGCTTGAAATAATTAATGATCATTATTCTAAATACAGAATGAGCGAGGCGTTAATGGCCACTTATAAATTGGTGTGGGATGATTTTTGTGCCTGGTATCTAGAAGCCATTAAACCTGATTTTGCAGATGGTAAAGCGTTGCCAATTGATAAAGCAACTTATGATGCAACGGTTAGTTACTTAGAAAGCTTATTAAAAATCATACATCCATGGATGCCGTTTGTAACTGAAGAAATTTGGCATTTATTAAAAGACAGAACCGAAAAGGATTGTATAATTGTTGCGGAATGGCCAAAGCCAATTACAAACAATTTTAATTTGTCTAAATTTTTTGAAATAGATCAACGCACAATAACAACGGTGCGAAATTTTAGGCAACAGAAAGGAATTTCACCTAAAGAAAAACTTGAACTAAAAGCTTTAAAAGAGCAAAATCATTATACTACATTTTACCCGTTAGTTGAAAAACTCGCGAATACCGGATCAATAGAGCTTGTTAATGAAAAAATCGAAAATGCATATACCTTTCTATCTGGCGGGACCGAATTTTATCTTGTTACAGGAAGTTTAATTAATAAGGAAGATGAAAAAATTCGTCTCACAAAAGAAATCGATTACAACAAAGGCTTTTTAAAAAGCGTGCAAATTAAATTATCGAACGAAAAATTTGTTGCTAATGCAAAACCTGAACTGATCGCGCTGGAGCGTAAAAAACAAGCTGATGCTGAAGCGAAAATAAAAGCGCTGGAAGCTCAGCTGTCTACTTTATAATTATAAAATTGAAAAACCAGAAAACATCAGCCTTTGTCATTTTATTAAGTGTGCTTAACGCTTTTTTGTGCGCATTTGCGCTCATTGTATGGCAAGTGTTTTCAGTGAATGGTTTCGATTTTGCGTTAGTTCTTATTTTGTTTTTCGCTTTTTTTGTCATTTCATTTTTTGTTCTTTATTTTATTTATAACCCTTTTATCTTCGATAAAATAAAAAGCGTTCACAATGAGCTCACAAAAATTTTACCGCAAAACGAAATTCCCGATACCAATTTCCAATTGGATGAAATTGATCCGATAGCTACTTTAGATCTTGAAGTAAAAAAAATTGCAGCGGAGCGTCAAAAAGAATTAGAGCATTTAAAAAATGTGGATAGTTACCGTAAAGAATATTTGGGAAATGTTTCTCACGAATTAAAAACCCCGGTGTTCAACATTCAGGGATATGTTTCCACTTTAATTGACGGGGGTTTAAACGACGCTTCTATTAATCTCGATTATTTAAAACGTGCTGATAAAAGTATAGAACGCATTATTCATATCATTGATGATCTGGAAACCATAACTCAATTGGAAACAGGTTCGCTCGAATTGGAATTCGAAAAATATGATTTTAGCGCGCAATGCCGTGATGTATTGGAACAACTCGATATGATTGCCCGCAGGAAAAATGTTACAGTATCTCTGGCTAAAAAATTCGATAAACCTTTGATGGTTTTGGCAGATAAATTCAGGATAAGGCAAGTGTTGGTTAATTTAATTACAAACAGCATAAAATACGGTAAAGAGAACGGCAAAACCGAGATCAGTTTTAGTTTGTATAATGATGAAGTAATTGTGGAAGTAAAAGATAACGGCATTGGGATTTCAGCCGAACATTTACCACGATTATTTGAGCGTTTTTATAGGGTAGATAAAGGCCGCAGCCGGGAGCAGGGCGGTACCGGACTCGGACTGGCAATTGTTAAACATATCATTGAGGCACATCAAAAAACTATTACTGTAAAAAGTAGTCCGGACGAAGGCACCACCTTCACTTTTACTCTTAACAGGGTATAATTTATTAACATTTAGAACCATATTCTTTAAAAAAAATTTTGGCAATAGGGGCTAATATGGTTAAACTTGCACATAATTTTTAGAGAAAATGGCCGAAATACACATAACTGGTATTAAATATATTGAGATCAACACTCAGGAAGATCTGGAATTTAAGTATAAACCTGAAGTCCCTAAATTGAAATTAGTCGGGAATATTATTGTTGCCGAAGATGAAGATGAAGAGGATGATCAAAGCGTAGTTTTCTTAACTCAAAAGCAATTAAATCAGGTTCTTAGTAATAAAGAAGTGGAATTGAAATTGGTTGAAGACCGTTGGTATCCCGCAAAACCTTTAAGCAAAGAGCAGGTAAAAAAAGTTGGTTTAGTAGGCATTGATGCCGAATATCTGGGAGCGGCGGGCGACATAAAATGTTACGAAGCTGTAAAAATTACCGAATAAAAAGATCCCCGTGAAAGCGGGGATTGTTATTTATAAATGGCTTTAAATTTCAAATCACTTCTTACGCGCGCTTTAACTGCTGCTGTTTTTGTGGCGGTATTGTTATCTGCAATTTGGTGTGGTTATTTATCATTCAATATTTTATTTGGAATAATTTCACTCTGGGGCCTGCATGAGTTCTATAAAATTTCTGAAAGACTAAATGCAAAACCGTTTAAGTCAATTGGTTTTATCACAACGGCACTTTTTTTTATTGCAAACAGCGGGCAATATTCATATTGTAGTAATCTTACTATTAGTATAAGTATTGGGACAATGTTTTTAATTTTTGCTCTGGCAATATTTTCAAAAAATGAAAAACCTATACAAGATGTAGCTTACACTATTGCAGGTATTATTTATGTAGGACTTCCTTTTGCTTTATTAAACAGAATTTCCTGGATGCAGGAAGGGATAAATAATGGAAAGATTTTTCGTGGCTGTGATTACAACTTTCATTTAATCTTAGGTCCAATTCTTTTAATTTGGGCCAGCGATACTTTTGCTTATTTGGTTGGAAGTTTAATCGGGAAAAGAAAATTATACGAGCGCATTTCACCAGGGAAAACCTGGGAAGGAACTATTGGTGGTGGCGTTCTTACATTAGCTTCTTCTTATATTGTTGCAGGCTGGTTTCCTGAAATTGCATTCGTACATTGGTTAGTAATTTCCGCTTTGGTTGTTGTATTTGGTACGCTTGGTGATCTGTTTGAATCACTTTTAAAACGACAAGTAGGAATAAAAGATTCTGGAAAAATAATGCCCGGACACGGTGGGATATTAGACCGCTTCGACAGCCTGATCTTTGTCACGCCGTTTGTGTATTTGTATTTAACCTGGGTACTTAATTAGGTTTTGATCCTATGCACACGGTTGATCGGAATAACCACGCCTTGTTTTAAGATCACACGTTTATCGGTTACGCCCCAAACTGTAGTTTCAACTACTCTGTGGGAATTTGCATCCTCAAAGTAAATTTTAATTTTAGTTTGTTCGAGGTTACCTAACGAAAGAGCCCGTTTTAATTCGGAAGCACGTTCGTCAATTTTTTCCTGGTCATCTAAAACTTCCACGTTCGGAAATTTCAGGCCGGAAATGTTTTCCTTCTCAATTTTTTCGAATGCAATTGTTGTCATGATAGGATGTTTTAGTGCCGAAGGCATCCCTTCGGGAGGATTAATGTATGATTATACGCCAAAACATATCCTGGGTTTCAACATCTTATTAACTTTTTACCTCTGATCTGATCAAAGCTATTAACTCCTCTGAACGCTGAGTTCCAATACGATAAGTGAATCCCGCATTGTCTTTTAGCTCAATAAACTCCTGTCCGCTTGTATAAAACCTAATAATTCCTTTCGAATGTAAATTATAAACTGCCCTTCTGAAAATATTCTTTTTATAACGTCCCTTTCGAATATAATTAATAGTACTAAAATCTATCTTAACCTTTCGCGAATTCCAAAATCCGTCTATTACCATATATCCTTTATAAACCCTGGTGTGAATATGAAGTATGTAAATTAACACCGAGGAAATAATTAGGATCAATAATCCCAGCAAGAAAAATATTTTTCCGGAATTTGGAATATCTTGTATAGGATATGAACCAATATAAAAAACAGAAACATGAACAGGCTTCGGATTTTCACTCCAATAATAACCAATGAAACAAAACAAAGCCAGGATCATCCGCCACATAATACTCAAGCGGTTATGTCCCATGTATTGCTTCTCTTCAAAAACAATTTCTTTTTCCATTACTCACTCTTTAATTGTAGTTTAAGGATCTTTTTTGTTTTTGAATTTATTTTGTAACGGTCATCTAAACGCTGGCCAACTACCCAAACCACTTCGTTTTTATTTAGGAGCAGCCAAATATTTTCTTTTTCGAAACGGGAGAGTTTTTGATTAATTAAAAAGTCACTTATCTTTTTAAAACCCTGCATTCCTAAAGGCATGAATTTATCGCCTTGCTGCCATTTCCGCAATTTCATTGGGAATAATGGTTTTTTAAAATCAATTTGCGCAATTTTTTTTCCGCTTATTATTTTTTTGTCTGATGATAAATTTGCCTCTAACGCAAAGGGTAACTTTTTAAAATCAGAAATACCTTTTAAAATATATTCACTTTTTGAAGTTTTTGGTTCCTGTAATTCTACAAAAATAAAATCACGGTCAATTAATGCTTTATGTGTTGACGAAAAAAATAATTTACCGGTTAATTTCGTATGGAGTGATTTAAAAATTTGTTCTGCTTGTGCGGCATTAAAACCAAACGGATGAAGCCATTCAAAAAGTAAGAGTTCAGCAGATTCTTCTTTCAATAATTTTTTAAGATCAATTTTTAAATTTTGTTTTTTACTAGTAACAATTTCTTTTTTCTTGCTGCTGATAAATTGTTTTAATACAACGGCAGTCTGTTTAAATAAACGGATATTGTTTTCAAACGTACTTTCAAGTGAAGGATTTAATTTTTTTAAACCTGGAATAATTTCATGACGCAAAAAATTACGTTTATATTTTACTTCATCATTACTGCTATCGTTTCTGAAATTTAATTTATTTTTTTTGGCATAGGTCTGAATTTCATTCTTTGTTGCGAATAACAATGGCCTTACAATTAAATTTTGTTTTTGAGGAATGCCTTGAAGTCCGTTTATTCCCGTGCCTCTTATTAAATTAATTAATATAGTTTCAACGGCATCGTTTGCGTGATGTGCTGTTAAAACATAATTGTATTTATTTTTTTTAACCAGATCCATAAACCAACTATAACGCAATTCGCGCGCGGCCATTTGTACCGATAGCTTGGATCTCTTCACATACTCTTTTGTTTTAAATTGATGTGAATGAATTTTTAAGTTTAATTTCCCGGCAAGATCTTTGCTA
>DATMPR010000168.1:0-4155 GCA_035567575.1 Bacteroidia bacterium | reverse complement strand
TACCAATTTTACAGTTATTGGATTCAAGAAAAGAAGCCAATAAACCACGCACAATCAAAGCACTTATTTTAGCACCAACCCGCGAACTCGCTTTACAGATCAGCGAAAACTTTACAGGTTATGGCCGCAATCTTAGTTTATCACACACCACCGTTTTCGGAGGCGTATCACAATTATCCCAAACCCGCGCAATAAAAAGCGGCATTGATATTTTAGTGGCGACTCCCGGTCGTTTGTTAGACTTAATGCAACAAGGTTATATTAAATTAGACAAGGTTGAAATTTTTGTGTTGGATGAGGCAGATCGCATGTTAGACATGGGCTTTATTAACGATATGAAAAAAGTAATTGCAAAATTACCCGCTAAACGTCAGACTTTATTTTTCTCTGCAACGGCAGCGCCTGATATTATGAAATTGGCAAACACCATTTTAAAAAATCCTGTGCACGTAGCAGTTTCTCCTGTTTCATCAACAGCAGCTTTGGTAACACAAAGTGTGTTTTATGTAAAGCGCGAAAACAAACGCTTGTTATTGAAGCACGTATTAAAAAATAATACTGTTGAAAACGCATTAGTGTTTACACGCACAAAACGCGGCGCAGATAAAGTTGCAAAAGAATTAGTAAAAGATGGCATTAAGGCGGAAGCAATTCATGGGAATAAATCTCAAGGTGCGCGTGAGCGTGCGTTAAAAGGTTTCAAAAATCACAGCATTCGTGTATTAGTTGCAACTGATATCGCCTCGAGGGGGATCGATGTAGACAAATTATCGCATGTAATTAATTTCGAAATACCTGAAGTTGCAGAAACTTATGTTCACCGTATTGGAAGAACAGGCAGGGCAGGAGCCTCCGGCATCGCTTTATCCTTCTGTTCTAACGAGGAAAAGGCCTATTTTAAGGATATAACTAAGTTAATTAAGAAAAATATTGAAGTATCTGCGCATCCTTTTTCATAAAAAATGCGTATCTTTGATAAAGAAATAAAGCGGGAAAATCTCACTTTATAACAAAAAATAAATAGTAATAATCAGTCGAGGGAAACCGAGACAAAACAAAAAACAAAATGCAAAACGGAGTAGTAAAATTTTTCAACGAAGCAAAAGGCTTCGGATTTATTAAAGCAGAAACTGGCGAAGAAATTTTCGTTCATGTATCAGGACTAAAAGAAGAGATTCGTGAGAATGACAATGTAGTATTTGATGTACAAGATGGAAAAAAAGGCGTTAACGCTGTAAATGTAAAATTAGCTTAATTGCTGAACATTTGATCTTTCTTGGAAAGAGATAAATTAAATGAAAAAGAAAACCCTGTAACAATGTTACGGGGTTTTTTCTTTGTAAGAATTTAAAAAATAACTTTTTCTCCAATGTTAGGGTTCTGATAAGCTTGTTCAATGATTAATTGTCCTTCGCTGCAGGCATAAATATGTGCCGAATAAGATTCAGGTTTTGTTACAATAATATTTTCACGAAATGTTTCCGTTTTAATTACCGGTTGTGTCGCCATTAAATTCCAAATCTCTTTTTTTAATTCTGTTTTTTCTTCTTCTTCAAAATTTGCGTTTGCTAATTCTAGAGTTTGCTCTTCCGTTTTTCCGGCAGTTGATTTTTTTGTAATGTAAAACAAAGCAATTGCAATAAATAAGCCCGCTAATAAAATAGTTTTATCTTTTGATCCTCCGGATGCGTTTATTGTTTTTGGAGTGTAGGAATTAATTTTAGGTTCTAACTGATTTTCGCATTTCACCCAGGCCAATGGATTCACTTCGCAAGTATAACCTTGAGTAATGCTTTGCTCATCCATTAATTGTACGGGAGAAAATTCGCTTCCTGCAGTTAATGCAACAGTCGGACTGTTTTGCGCTTTTAAATTAAAACTTACACATAATATTAAGACTAAAATAATTGGTATTGTAATAATTAAAATTATTTTTTAGGTTGGGAGAAATGAACGCTTACATTATAAAATAACGCAACTGATTTTCCTGCCAGCCTGCCGGGTTTCCATTTCGGCATCGATTTTACAACGCGTATTGCCTCAGTATCGCAATCAGGACAATTTTTTATTCCTTCTAAAACGGTAACATCACTAATACTGCCATCGGGATTAACCATAAATTTTACGGCACATTTTCCGGTAATATTTGAAGAAGCGGCACTCTGAGGATATTTGGTATTTGCTTTAATAAACTTCATCATTTCTATTGCACCGCCGGGATATTCAGGTGATTCATCTGCAGCTTCACCAACAATTGGTGCATTTGTTTCTTCGGGAAGAGCTTGTGCATTTGCTGCGCCAAATAATAAAGTGAAAATACTTAGGATGATCAGTTTCCGTTTCATAAAATAAATATAGTAAATAATTGTAATAAAAAGACCATTTCCCGCCTTTGTTTTAAAAGTTTCGACAAGTTAGGGATGAGGGGAGACTAATATTACATGAGTGAATAGTATGTTCGAGCGAGTTCATTTGTTAAACAGAAATAATTTATTTTAATTCAAACAAATTAAACCAGATCATTTCAATTCCTGATTCTTATTTATTATATTTATGTAACAAAAATTAATTTAACACATAAAACAAAAACCCATGAAAAAACTTTTACTTATTATTTTAGTTGTTTGCATTAAGCAAATAAACGCACAAGTGTGTTTTAGTCCTGCAACAAACTTTGCCGCGGGCACTGGTCCGTATGCAGTTGCAAAAGGCGATTTTAACAACGATGGAAAAATGGATCTCGCTGTGGCTGATGACGGTTCAGGAAGTATTGATCTGTTATTAGGAAATGGTTTAGGAGGCTTTGGCGCTCCAACAAATTTCACGGTATCTTCCGGTCCGCGTGATGTTATAAGTGGTGATTTTAACGGTGATGGAAAATTGGATTTAATTTCCAGTAATTATACTTCATCAAACATTTCTGTATTATTAGGAAATGGCGCAGGAAGTTTTACTTCTACAACTAATTTTCCTGCAGGTGTTAATCCAAGCGGTTCAATGGCCGGTGATTTTAACAATGATGGGAAATTGGATCTTGCAGTTACAAATTATGTTCCAAATACGGTATCAGTTTTAATAGGAACTGGTACAGGAAGTTTTGGTGCTCCAACAGCTTATACAGTTAGCATGTGGCCATCTTCAGTTGCAGTTGCCGATTTTAATGGTGATGCGAAACCGGATCTTGCCGTTTCTTGCAGAAACGGAAATAACGTTGCAATACTATTAGGCAGCAGCACAGGTACTTTTGCTGCACCAACTAATTTTACTGTTGGAACAAATCCTTGGTGGGTTGTTTCAAATGATTTTAATGGCGATGCAAAAGTTGATTTGGCTGTTGCTAATGCGGTTACCAATGATGTGTCTGTTTTATTAGGAACCGGAACAGGTAGTTTTGCCGCAGCCACAAATTTTACTTTAGGGGCGACGTGGCCAAGTGCTATGGTAAGCTCCGATTTTAACGGCGATGGAAAAGCGGATCTTGCAACTTGTAACCGTTATTCAAATAATATCTCGGTATTATTGGGTAATGGTGCCGGAAGTTTTGGCGCACCGAATATATTCGCGGTAGGTGGCCAACCATTTGGGATCTTGAATGCTGATTTTAACGGCGATATGAAAATGGATCTGGCGGTTGCTAATAATACTACCACTAACGTAAGTATTTTGTTGAGCAATGCACCAACCGTAACAGCAGTTTCTAATACAAGTGTATTGTGTACCGGAAACACAACTACATTAACAGCTTCAGGTGCTCTTACTTATACATGGAGTTCAGGGCCTTTAACTCCTGTAATTGTGATTTCTCCGAGTGTTACAACAACTTACACTGTAGTTGGAACAAATTCTGTGGGATGTACTTACGGAGCAATGATCACTCAAAGTGTTTCAACATGCGCGGGTGTAAATCAGTTAAGTAATACTGTTGCAGAATTAAATCTTTATCCGAATCCTTTCAATAGTAAAATAACTATTATTTCAAACGGGACAAAACAACCTGTTCAAATAGTTAATGTACTTGGAGCAGTTGTTTATTCAACAACAATTGAAACTGAAAAAACAGAAATTGACTTGAGTAATCAGTCAGCTGGAATTTATTTCGTTAAGATCGGTTCCGTAACCAGGAAAATAATTAAAGAATAAAACATTTTTTATTTG
>DATMPR010000167.1:0-6359 GCA_035567575.1 Bacteroidia bacterium | reverse complement strand
TCCCTGCATAATCGCTGCCTTTGCCAACTGTTTTTAAAAGTGTTTCGCAAAATAAATTATTACTGGTGAGGTTGGTGTAGAAAACTATTTTTTCGAGGGCAGATGAATAATTGGTGTGCATTAAAAGTTTTTCTTTTTTGATATCAGGATTTTCATCATCATAATTACTTTTTGCACAAAGCGAAGGCGTAATGATACCAATTTTATTTAAAGATGTTTCTAAAAATTCAGCGCAAAGTAAAGCAGGGTCGGGGAGGGCGGCACGCACTTCTAATTCTTTTTTATTGGGAGGAATTGTTCCGGTCACTCTTTTTTTATTCCCGAAAGGATCTCCTGTAACATAAGCGTCATCTTCTTTACCCGCGGCTTTCACATCATCGTCATGATCGAGTATTATGTTTCTGTATTTTGGTCTTATATCAATAATGTTTGCTTTACTTCCC
This sequence comes from Bacteroidia bacterium, assembly GCA_035567575.1. Lineage (GTDB taxonomy): Bacteria > Bacteroidota > Bacteroidia > B-17B0 > Aurantibacillaceae > JAHEYG01. Next base: position 5,916 of record DATMPR010000167.1, on the reverse strand, counting down.
GTTTCTTTGCTTTCGAAAATAATACTGTACAAATTATCGTTGAACGATAAACCACAAGGCGCAACGCCAAAATAATTACTGATATCGCCCCAGATCCAATTGGCGGGTATGTGCTGACCGTAACACGAAGCATCGCCAATAATTTTTCCTTTTACTTCTTTTAATCCTTTTTTAGCTAATACTTCGGCCCATTTATAAGTAATATCAGTTGTATCTTTTTTATTTAAAAATAATTCTGAATTTAAAGTCGGATCTCCCGAACCACGAATGATGATATCTCCGTTTAAAACGCCGGTTGCTTTATCAAAACTGCCGGTAAAATAGATCCGTGTATCGTAACGGTAAAATTTACCAAGTATGCCTAATGCTGCAGTTGTTGTAACAACTTTTAATGTGCTGGCAGGAATAACCGAAATGTGCGAGTTATATTCTTTTACTACCTCTCCGGTTTCTGCATCTAAAACACAATAGGCAAAAGTGCTATTGCATAATACCTTATCGGTTTTCCAAGTGTCAACCACTTGTTCAATAGTAACAGTTTGTGAAAATGATAAAAAAGGAATCAATAAAAAAAATAATATCCGCATGGTAAATTATATCAGATTAAAGTTCAAAAAATAAAACCTTTGCTAAGATTAAAAATGAATAAGATGTTAAAGGAAGGACGTTAATAAGAATAATCTACGAATAACGAATCGTTACGAATTTACGAATCTGGGTGGTTAGGTAGGTTTTGAAAAATTTAGGCGGTTCGATTCGTAAATTCGTAACGATTCGTAATTCGTAGGTAGCTATTGCAGTTTTCCGTTCTTGTACTTCTCTTTCTTGACGAGTTGTCCTTTTTCGTTGTAATACGACCAATCCCCTTCCTTTTGGTAATCCTTTTCGTCGTCTTTATAACACATATAGCCTTCTACTTTTACTTTACCATTCTCGTAATATTCTTTTTCAGAATACTTTTTTGTTTTTTTGTCTACTAATGAAAATTCTTTGGCGGGAGCGCCGTTCTCGTAATATTGACTGTTTCTGTAAATGTATTTAGCATCCTTATCTTTTTCAAGAACAGTTGCTTTTGATCCATTTGGGAAAAACGAATATTCGTTTTGTGCATTCCCGCTGTAATATAAAATTTGAGTGCGCACTGTTCCGCTTGGATAATAAATATCAACCGAACAACGCGCCGGATCAGAAACGACAATGCTTCTTTCAATTTGTCCGCTCTCGAAAAAGTTCTTGAAAATTTTTATTTGCCCGTCAACATAAAAACCCTTGTGTAATAAATTTCCATTCACATAATAATCTTCCTGCCAGCCTTGTAAGTTATAACCTGCATTATTATAACGGATAGAATCGCCGCCAATGGAAGGAACCAGTTTATTATACATTTTAATGCCTTTATCAGGATCAACAACTTCAGCAGCCGTATAACGTTTTAAACCCGGAACCTGATCGGCAAAGCGCTGGGCTAAATCAACAAGTGTTGAGAAACAAAAAACGATTATTAAAAGCTTCAATCTCATTAATTAAATTTAGTAAAAATTGCCCTAAAAGCAATTTTAATGTATGCCAATATCTGCTAAATAACGTTCCGCATCCAATGCTCCCATACATCCGGTGCCTGCGGCTGTCACGGCTTGCCTGTACACTTTATCAGCAGCATCACCTACAGCAAACACTCCCTTAACATTTGTTTTACTTGTACCCGGAATTGCTTTAATATAACCTTGCTCATCCATATCTAACCAATCTTTAAAAATATCCGTGTTAGGCGTGTGACCAATAGCAACGAAAAATCCGGTAACTGCTAACTGACGTGTTTCGCCGGTTTTAATATTTTTGATTAATGCACCGCTAACACCTTTCTCACCTAATATCTCCAATGTTTCAGAATCCCATAACACTTCAATGTTCGGTGTATTTAAAACGCGGGTTTGCATTGCTTTGCTTGCACGCATTTCACCGCGGCGGATGATCATGTAAACTTTTTTACAAAGTTTAGCTAAGTAAGTGGCTTCTTCCGCTGCGGTATCTCCAGCACCAACAATTGCAACATCTTGTCCTTTAAAGAAGAAACCATCGCAAACAGCACAGGCTGATACACCAAAACCATTTAAACGTTGTTCGCTGGGAATTCCTAACCATTTTGCTGAAGCGCCTGTTGCAATTACAACCGTGTGTGCTTCTATTAGAGTAACTTCATCAACCCAAACTTTATGTATTGGTCCTGTAAAATCAACTTTATTTACGTAACCAAAACGTATATCGGTTCCAAAACGTTCAGCTTGTTTTCTGAAATCTTCCATCATTTCCGGACCCTGAGTTCCTTTAGGATAACCCGGATAATTTTCAACTTCAGTGGTTATTGTAAGTTGTCCGCCAGGCTGCATGCCAGTATACATAACGGGTTTCAGATCGGCACGCGCGGCATAAATACCCGCAGTGTATCCGGCAGGACCTGAGCCAATGATCAGGCATTTAAGAATATTATCGGAGGACATATTAGGGGCTTTCTCTTTGATTTGCGTTCCAAATTTACTCTAAGATTTAGAGATTTAAGAGTCAATTACAAAATTTTATGAATAAAATAGCGTAGATAACTGTGTTTCTAAGTCTTAGAATTACACTTTTTGCAAGATAAGCATTGCCCAATCGTTCTTAAGTTCTTGTTTACGTAGTTTAAAACAATGGGTTGAAGCTAAATTAATTAACTCGGCACAATCGGTTTTAAAGAAACCACTGATAAACAAGTGAGCGTTTGATTTTAAGGAGCCTGAGAAAGCAGGCAAATAGTTCTTTAAAACATTTTTATTGATGTTCGCAAGAATGACATCGTAATGATTTTTTTTGGAACTTAAAAGATTGCTGCTGCCTTCTACGATTTTTATATCAGAACAATTATTGTTGGCACAATTTTCAATTGCATTTTCAACCGACCATTCATCAATATCATTTCCGGTTATATTATGTGCGCCCAATTTTTTTGCAAGAATGCTTAATACACCGGTACCGCAACCCATATCAAAAACAGTTTTGTTTTTAAAATCGTATTCAAGCATGTTTTTACACATGAGCCATGTTGTATCGTGATGCCCGGTACCAAAACTCATTTTAGGCATGATGACAATATCGTAGGTGTATTTTTTTTCGAGTGTGTGAAACAGCGCTCTGATAATACAGCTATCATTTATGATAACGGGATCAAAGTTTTTTTCCCATTCTTCATTCCAGTTTATTTTTGCCATTTTTTCGTGCGTGAAAACGTAAGAAAAATCATCAAATGTAAAATCGTTTAAGTTTATTTCGGAACTTAAATTTTCGGGAATGTAAGCTACAAAACCTTTATCGGTATTTTCAAAACTTTCGAAACCCATTTCGGCAATAGAAGATATTAAAATATCAGAACCGGGCTCAGGTGGTGTTACAGTAAAAGTATATTGAATGTAATTCATTAAAACGATTGAATGATCTTACAAAAATCATCTGCTTTAAGTGATGCGCCGCCAATTAAACCGCCATCAATATCGGCGCATGCGAATAATTCTTTTGCATTTTGTGCATTGCAGCTTCCTCCATAAAGTATGGAAGTGTTGTTTGCAGCATCAGTACCAAATAAATTTTCTAGTACATTACGAATGTGCACATGCATTTCCTGTGCTTGATTTGGAGTAGCAGTTTCGCCGGTACCTATTGCCCAGACAGGTTCGTAAGCGATAATAATATTTTCGGGATCTAAACTTTGTAATGCTTCTGTTAATTGTGTTTTTACGATCTCAAAATGTTTATTTGTTTTACGTTCAGTTAATCTTTCACCAACGCAATAAATAACTTTTAAATTATTTTCGAGTGCCAGTTTTATTTTTTTGGAAGCTATTGAATTGGTTTCGCCAAAATACTGACGGCGTTCTGAATGTCCAACCAAAACAAATTTGCAGCCTACCGAACTTAACATTGCAGCAGAAACTTCTCCAGTGAAAGCACCTGCATCATGTTCATTACAATTTTGTGCGCCCACAAAAAAATGTTTTGCAGAACCGACTGTATTAACTAAGGAAGAAATTAATGGTGAAGGAGGAAAAATGATCTTTGTAACATCATCAGTCATCCTGAGCTTGTCGAAAGACAGAATAACAGAAACCAACTCTTGTCCTTCATTAAGGGTTTTATTCATTTTCCAATTTCCGGCAACAATTTTTGCTCTGCTCATTTTATTTAATTCTTACACGCGGATCAAGGATACCATAAGCGATATCAACCAAAATATTTATGAATACAAATATGGTAGCGAAAATTAATGTAGCGCCCATTACAACCGGAAGATCATTTTTAGTTAACGCTTCAAACACTTCGTAACCGATACCTTTCCAGCTAAAGATAAATTCAACAAATACAGCACCTGCCATTAAACCTGCAAACCATCCTGAAATTGCGGTCACAACAGGGTTCAATGCGTTTTTAAGAGCGTGTTTCGTTATTATTTTATAAAAGCCTAATCCTTTTGCTTTTGCGGTGCGGATATAATCCTGCGATAAAACATCTAACAATGAACTCCGCATTAATTGCACAACAATTGCAAGCGGACGGATTCCTAAAGTTACAGAAGGAAGTATTAAGTTTTTAAGAGTAAGGATCTCACCTTTCCAGGGATCTACATCATACAAACTTCCTGTAGGCGACAGACCCGTGTATTTTGTTAAAACGTAACCGAAAAGCCATGCAATAATTAAACCAATAAAAAACGAAGGCGCTGCCATGCCTAATACCGAAAGCACTAGTGACATCTTATCATAAAACGTATTTCGCTTTACGGCGGCAACAACTCCTAAAAACACCCCGATAATTGTAGCGATTATAATTGATGTAAAGGCCAAAACCGCAGTTTCAGGCAAAGTTTCCAGAATTATGTCAGATACAGGCCTTTTGGAGATATAAGATCGCCTTAAGTAAGGCACCTTTAACACAACCACCTTTTCTTTACCAAGTTTAAAAAGTGGGGTCCAATGGTATTTATCCGGATTCAGATACCAATGGCTTTCAGTGTTTTTATAGTCATGAATCGAAACAACAAACAAATCATTCAGGTAAAGGGCGTATTGTTCCATTACGGGGAGGTCGGTGCCAATATCTCTGTGAATTGCTTCAACAGCCTCTTTATTAGCACGCTGCCCAAGCATAATTGAGGCAGGGTCGCCAGGTAAAACGTTAAATAAGAAGAAAACCGTAGTTATTACACCAAGTAAAACAATAACTCCGTAAATGACTTTTTTGGCAATAAATTTTAACACAAAACTTGGGTTTTGAACAAAGTGCTAATTAAATAAAAATTAAGCGGATATAAAACTGTTTTTAGATAAAGTTTACTTTTGCACAAACAAAAAATTGATATTAAAACCTAAATACCTTTTTCTTTTAATATTTGCTATTTGCATTAACAGCATATATGGCCAGAAAGTAGGCTTGGTATTAAGCGGAGGCGGTTCAAGCGGGGTGAGTCATGTAGGCGTTTTAAAGGCTCTTGAAGAAAATAATATCCCTATTGATTACATAGCAGGCACTTCTATAGGCAGCCTCATTGGGGCGTATTACGCAGCCGGTTATTCGCCGCAGGAAATTGAGAAATTGGTTAAAAGCGAACTGTTTCAGAAAATTTTTAAAGGCGAGATCCCGCCAAAATATACTTACTTTCTAAAAAAACGTGATGAATATGCTTCGTGGCAAACGTTTAAATTAACATTTAGCACAAAATTCATTAATAACCTGCCAACAAATTTTATCAATTCGGTTCCTGTTGATTTTTATTTAATGGAGGCTTTTTGCGGTCCTAACGCTTTCGCAAAAAATAATTTTGATAGTCTGGTGATACCGTATAGGTGCATTGCATCAGATGTTGAAAGTAAGAAAACTGTAATTTTTAAAGAT